>JBFHVM010000117.1:0-9521 GCA_041589495.1 Oleiphilaceae bacterium
ACCACAGCCGCTTGAACGCAAATACGTACTCATGCATCCGACACCGGATGCCGACACGCCAAGCGCAACGCCCTCGCTAAAACGCTATCTCGACTCTTTCTTTGACCTGGAAGGGGCCCCCGCACACGTTAACAGCCAAAAAGGCCGCGATTTTTCGTCGTATGGCTTCATTACACCGACAGATTCACTTGAAGAGTTGGTGAACGAGGAGCTTGCATCACTTCGGCCGCGAGGTGTCCCATCCGGCACGAAAAATCTGTTGGATAGAATGCGGAAAGGTTTCTCTTTGGATTTATCGTCTACCAATCCACGGTTTAAGCAACAGTTTCGCTGGTACGCATCCAACCCGGACTATCTTGATCGCACCTTTTCAAGGGCGTCGCGCTACCTTCACCACATCGTAGAGGAGCTCGAAAAAGCTGATATGCCTCTCGAACTGGCCCTGCTGCCATTAGTAGAGAGCGCCTATGACCCTTTTGCTTATAGCCATGGGCGCGCTTCCGGGCTGTGGCAGTTCATACCCGGCACCGGCAAAATCTACGGTCTCCATCAAACCTGGTGGTACGATGGTCGTCGCGACATCCTTGCTTCGACTCAGGCGGCCATTCAGTATTTGCAGTATCTGCACCGCCGCTTTGATGGTGACTGGTTGCACGCCCTCGCCGCCTATAATTCGGGCTCCGGGCGAGTCAGTGGTGCCATTCGAAAAAACAAAAAAGCGGGTAAGCCTACAGATTTCTGGTCGCTGAAACTCCCCCGCGAAACCCGGGCCTATGTACCTAAACTTCTGGCCATTGCAAAACTCGTCGCCGACCCAGAGAAATATGGCATCCAACTTAATCCAATCCCGGACAAGCCCTATTTTGATGTGGTGAATATCGACGGGCAAATGGATCTCGCCCATGCTGCAGAACTGGCGAATATCGAAATTGAAGAGCTCTATCGTCTGAATCCGGGCTTTAATCAATGGGCAACCGACCCACACGGCCCCCACAGATTACTGATACCAGCAGATAAATCCGAACAGTTTGCCAAGGCCGTAAGCGAGCTGGATCCCAAGCAACGCATCACTTGGCAACGTTACAAGGTTAAATCCGGCGATTCGTTGATTAAAATCGCCAAACGCTTCCAAACTACGCCCGACCTAATCAGACAGGTAAATAAACTCAATTCTCACCTGATTCGCGTTAATCAAAAATTATTGATACCCGTCGCTTCGCAGAAAAATCAGTATTATGGATTGAGCGAATCGAATCGTCTGGCAAAAAAGCAATCGCGGTACCGTGGTATACAGAGTGGTAGCAAATTGGTCCATCATGTACGAGCTGGCGATACACTCTGGGATCTGGCGCGAGCCCATAAGGTCAGCACGCGAGCGATAGCGAAATGGAATGGACGTGCGCCGGGCGATGTTCTAAAGCCGGGTGAAAAACTGGTTATCTGGTCGCAGGCAGAACTCGACACATCACAGTCTGCACGTTTACCAAGCATCGATAATCGTCAGATGATCAAGCGCATTGGCTATCGGGTACGTAAGGGGGACTCCCTGGCTCGCATTGCGAGTAAATTCAGCGTTTCGATTAAGGATCTGGTTAGCTGGAATAAACTCGACCGCCGAAAGTATCTTCAACCTGGGCAAAAGCTGACTATCTATGTGGATATCACCAACAGTTAGCTTAGCTTTTTGCCGCTAATACAGTGAGCGCCAACTTGGCTTGTTGCACGAGGTGGCAAAAACCCTCGTAATAATCCTGCGTCAGTGGGCGTTTAGTCACCCCCATATCGCCATAAATCACGCCCACGCGTTTGCCTTTCGCCATAAGGGGAGCAATAAAAAAGTCTTCAGTTTGGCTCAAGGCTTTGTACTCAGCCGTTATATACTGAGTGAGCTTTCTGTGCCCTTCATAGCCTGCCCAGACCGGCTGATCTTCCTGGAACAGATTATATAGAAAACCACTTCGGCTTTTTTCGTAGCGCAGCTGAAAGGTTTCTCGCCAACGCTCGGTCCCCTCACCTGCGGCGTACTTGGCCACCAGTTTTTGATGACTTTTGTCAAAAATCGCCAAACAACATCGCTCAATGCCTACCCCACGGTTGATACCGTCGAGCAACATTTTGAACACCTTATTGATATCAAAATTATCCATCAACAGTTTGGACACATCCTGGAGGATCTGAAGCTGATACGAAGAGTCAGCTTTAAGCACTGGCTTTTGCTCTCCGCCTTTAGAGGTTTCGAGAGGGCCTTTTGACTTGCTATCGGGAATCAAACCCTTGAGGGCCGATTTACCAAAATGATTGATCGACTCTACCGCCTCATCAGCTACCGAGAGAATCTCCTTTTTAATCTGGCTTTCTTTTACGCCTTTAAATTCCGCAACCCGCGCCATAACTTCCTTGAACTCGGGAGAATCCCAGCCAAATAGTGCTGCGCGACTAATCTCATCACCAAAACGAATAGCCTGGACGACTTCATTGGGCTCCTCAGGTGCCGACAGCACTTCATTGACTAAACCATCTATTCTCCAGTGCTTCATAAGCGTTTTAGACAAGCGGGTAAAACTTACCCCCATGAGCCGCTCGGCGATCTTGTTTTTTTCAGCCTGCGGTGTTGTGGCGATAAGCTGCGACTTAACCTGTTGAGCTTCTTCGTCTTCCTGCCCGAGCACGAGCAATTCGGTAAGATTTGAAAGCAAAGAGGCAACAAACACCTCCTCTTTGCGCCAGTCGGGTAAATCTCCACACAATGCTTTTGACTGGGTCGCCGCATGCAGCGACATGGCAAGACGCTCGAGCAGCAGAGGAGAAGGCGCGTCTTTCAATACAGATTCGAGCACTTTTAGCGATAAACAAAACGAGCGAATATGCTTGAAGCCAATATTCAGGATGGCACGACTGACCGTAGTGACAGGAATGGTACTGGCATTAAACTGCACCGAATTACCAATTTTGATGATATTGGAAGTGAGGTTGGGGTCTTTAAGAATGACATCTGCCAACTGAATAGCCGAGGACTCGTCTGATACGGTAATGCGATCGAGCTCTTTCATTAAATTAGAGAGAACGGCCGCTTCGTTACCCTCGAGCGCGCGCACCCATCCGTGTAAACCCCTCATTCCTCTACTACCTCAATTCAAAAATTATGTTGATTATCAAATGAGTCTAGCAAGTTGACCATAGACTGCGAATATTTTGTCCCTTGGCAGATTAGAGCGCACAAGCCTTAGAAAGATACGCTGTTTTAAAGTAGAATTCTGCCTCCGTGATTACCCGTGCAGACAGACAACAAAACCCTATGAGTGCAGCCAGTAAGTCCACCAGCCACACCCCGATGATGCAACAGTATTTTCAGATAAAACGGGAGCATCCCAATGAGCTCGTTTTTTATCGTATGGGGGACTTTTACGAGCTTTTTTACGACGACGCGAAAAAGGCAGCAGCCCTGCTGGATATAACACTGACGGCGCGCGGTAAGTCGGGCGGGGAACCCATACCTATGGCCGGCGTTCCCTTCCACGCGGCTGAAAACTATATTGCACGCCTTGTTCGCAGTGGACTATCCATTGCTGTAGCAGAACAAATCGGCGACCCCGCCACCAGCAAAGGCCCCGTAGAAAGACAGGTCGTACGCGTGGTGACGCCCGGCACCCTCACCGATGAGGCGTACCTTGACGAACGCAGCGATAGTTTGCTCGCCGCCCTGCATTTTTCGCAGGAAGAGCACTTTGGCCTAGCCTGGCTCGATCTCAGTGCGGGTCGATTTCACCTTACTGAAGTCCAGGGTATTGATGCGCTGTATAGCGAGCTTCAACGCCTCAAACCGGCAGAGCTGCTGGTGAGCGAAGAATGCCCCTACACTGAATTGCTTCAGGAGTCTAAAGGCCTGCGTAAGCAGGGGCCCTGGTTGTTTGACCTTGAAAGCAGCGAGCGGACGCTGGCCGACCATTTTCAGGTTAAGGATTTAAGTGGCTTTGGTTGCAAAGAGCTAACACTGGCGATCAGTGCGGCGGGATGCTTGCTCCAATACGCCAAAGACACACAACGTAGCCAACTCAGTCATATCAGGCATTTAAACAAAGAGAACCGCGACGACACGGTTCTGCTTGACGCCGCGAGCCGACGTAATCTCGAGATAGACACCAACCAACAAGGCAAACAGGAATACACGCTTAGCTGGGTCATGGATCAGTGCAAAACCGCCATGGGCAGCCGTTTATTGCGGCGCTGGTTAAACCAGCCAGTACGCCAGCGTGATACCCTGCAGGCTCGCCAGAGTTGCGTGGCCGAGCTGTTTGACGGTTATCATTACGACGCCCTGCAGGAATCACTGGCAAACATTGGCGACCTCGAACGCATTCTTGCTCGCGTTGCGCTGCGTTCAGCCAGACCCAGAGATCTCTCGCGCCTGCGTGATAGTCTCGCCTTATTTCCGCAATTACAGGCATTACTGGAGCCACTCAAAGCCGATAAGGCTCGCCAGCTTGCTGGTGCGATCTCCAACTTTCCTGAGCTTAGCGACTTACTCGAAGCAGCCATCATCGACAACCCGCCTGTTGTTATACGAGATGGTGGTGTCATCAAAGAGGGTTTCGATACCGAGCTCGATGAACTCAGAAATATCAGTAGCAATGCAGGCCAGTTTCTCATTGATCTCGAAACACAGGAAAAAGAAAAAACCGGCTTATCAAGCCTCAAAGTCGGTTACAACCGCGTGCACGGCTATTTTATCGAAATCAGTAAAATGCAGGCAGAACAGGCACCAACAGAATATATTCGGCGCCAAACTCTCAAAAACGCTGAGCGTTTTATTACCCCCGAACTCAAAGCATTCGAAGACAAAGCGCTCAGCAGCAAAAGCCGAGCATTAAGCCGCGAAAAAGCGCTTTATGAAGAGCTGATTGAACGACTGAACGATGACCTCGAAGCGCTGCAGGCATCGGCTACAGCCCTTATGGAGCTGGACGTTCTCTGCAACATCGCTGAACGTGCGGCCGCTCTAAATCTCAAGGCGCCGACCTTTAGTGATGAAAATACACTCAGAATAGAGGCCGGTCGGCACCTTGTTGTGGAGCAGCTGATAGACGAGCCTTTTGTTCCCAACGACCTGCATATGGATGACCAGCGCAGAATGCTCATTATCACCGGCCCCAATATGGGGGGTAAATCGACCTATATGCGGCAGGTTGCTCAAATTGTATTGCTCGCCTGCACCGGTAGTTTTGTGCCTGCAGACCATGCAGTAATTGGCCCAATCGACCAAATTTTCACCCGGATGGGTAGCGCTGACGATACCGCTAGCGGTCGCTCTACCTTCATGGTAGAAATGACAGAAACCGCCAACATACTCAACAACGCGACGGAGCATAGCCTGGTATTAATGGATGAAGTAGGCCGTGGCACGAGCACTTTCGACGGCCTGTCCATTGCTTGGTCAGCTGCCCACTATCTGGCGTCAGACATCAAAGCGCTTAGCCTGTTTGCAACACACTACTTTGAAATGACCCAGTTGCCGGACGATGTTGAAGGCGTTGCTAACGTACACCTCACTGCCACCGAGCACGATGACTCCATCATATTTTTGCATAACGTGCTGGAGGGTGCCGCCAATCAAAGTTACGGCCTGCAAGTCGCCAAATTAGCAGGCCTGCCAAAAGACGTTATTTCGACGGCACGCCATCAACTACGTAAGCTGGAACAGGGCCAAGCCCCGATTAACGCGACCGACCATGGAACGCGTGATTTGCAACGCGCGCAACAGTGCGACTTGTTCAGCCGTCAAGAGAGCCTGTTGGAGCATACCGTACGCGAACTCGACCCAGATAACATCACGCCGCGCGAAGCGTTGGAGATCATCTATAATCTCAAAGCTGAACTTCCAGAATAGCAGCACTTGCAAGGCTGCCACATAACGCGTGACTGACACACCTTGATCCACTCTCGGTGAGGCCTTAAAATAGCGCGCCCTGACAAACAACAAAGCTGTGCGTCGCCAATTCAGCGTATGGCTGCAGAGAGACCAACCGATCCGGGACTATCCCTATGACTTTTGTAGTGACCGAAAACTGTATCAAGTGCAAATACACCGACTGCGTCGAAGTTTGCCCTGTCGACTGTTTTTACGAGGGACCAAACTTTCTGGTCATCGATCCAGACGAGTGTATTGATTGTGCACTGTGTGAACCGGAGTGCCCGGCAAACGCGATCTTTTCTGAAGACGAACTGCCAGCCGATCAGGTGAAGTTCATCGATATAAACGCTGAGCTATGCCAAACATGGCCCAACATCACGGAACAGAAAGAAGCTCCAGCCGATGCGAAGGAATGGGATGGTGTACCCGGAAAATTTGAGCACCTTGAGCGCTAACCCCCTCATTGCCTAAATAAAAAGGCGGCTATTCCCAAATAGCCGCCTTTTTCTGTTGTCCACGCCAAGATTAGGCATCCGCCTCGCGTAAATAGTTCAAGCTACCCTTACAGACCCTGCAATAGTATTGCGCTCGCTGACGACTAACACGGCCATGCCTGATGGCACTCAGCTCATGTTGACGGTCCGTACAGTCACAAGCATAGACAAAACGCTTTAACAGCCTCGCAGGCTCTACTTCAAACGAATGGGTCACCGCTGCTTGCGCCCCAAGGATATTTTGTACGATGTATCGCCACTCTTTGCCGTGGGGCTTAATGGTACTGCCAAAACGCAAGTACGCGATGTAGTGTCCTACTTCGTGAGGGACTACCTCCTCAATAAAGGCATTACCGTAGCGCACCAACATCTCGCTATTAAAGCGTAAGCGTGCGTCCAACAGTCGCCGTTTGCTGAAACGGAGTTGGCCAGCAGCCCGACCACGGAGGTCAAAGGTGACGGGTGGTCTTTTGATCGTTTGATTAAAGTGCTTTTCCGCCCGCAACAGGCACGCGTCAACGCGCGCCATACAACGGTTTTGCAGATCAGACTGATCGAATACTGGCGACATGAAAAAACGACAAACAGTGCAAGAAGAAAATGATTGGGCTACTATGCCGCGCTTATTTGACCACAAGAACTCCAAGCTGTGAATCAACATGTACGAACTTAGCCTATTTTACATCTCTCTGTTAGTGGCAACCGGGTTTCTCGCCGGAATTATTAACACCATGGCGGGAGGTGGATCTAACCTCACGCTACCAGCGCTCATGATCATGGGCCTACCCGCCGATATAGCCAATGCGACAAACCGTGTCAGTGTGCTGCTGCAATCGCTCACTGCCAGCAAGGGTTTTAACAAACACGGCAAATTGGACATGCCCGACCTTAAAAAAATTGTCGGGCTGACTCTGGCCGGCGGTGTTGCGGGCGCCGCCTGTGCCTCCTACATGCCACCCGAGCTGCTTAAACCCGTACTACTTATCGCCATGATCACGATGGCAGGCATCATACTCTTCCGCCCTGGAATCGTTGCACCACCCGAAGGCACTCCTCCTAACGATATTGGCAGTACACCCAGTTCAATTCCGATGTTATTGCTCGCCGGATTCTATGGTGGGTTTGTGCAGGCCGGTGTTGGCTTTATTCTGCTGGCCGCGATAGCCGGCAGCCTTCGCTACGATCTCGTCAGGGCCAACGCCCTTAAAATCGTCTGTACGGCGGCTTTTACTTTCGTAGCCCTGGCCATCTTCGTATGGAATGACCAAGTGTTATGGGTGCCTGGACTGATACTGGCCGTAGGTTCAATGCTGGGGGCGCATCTAGCCGTTAAAATAACCATTAATCTTAGCCAAAAAACACTGAAGTGGTTTCTCTTTGTAATGACGATAGTAGCCAGTGCCGCTGCGCTCTTATTCTAAAATTCAACAGGGCAGGCCGGGCATCCTTGTCTATAATTATTAGCTATACATTCGCCCAGACCGTGCCAGATGCATGGCTGCCAACCCGGAGTTAAGAACATGAGTGCCAAACTACTTTCACTGGCTGAAGTCTGCAAGTTGTTAGATAAACCCGAAGTTACGGTTAAACGCTACGCACGCGAAAGCCTGCTGCCAGCGGTAAAGGAAGGCAATGAGCTGAAGTTTCCCGAGGATGCCGTACATCGTTATATGGAAATAGAAAAACGGCTCAACTAGACGCCCTGTCGGCAGTAAACTTCTGCAGGCGCTGTTTTATTGAATCAGGGATGACTTCACTGCGTTTATTTTTGTGGTCGAAATAGACCAAAACCGCCTTACCCTGCGCCGCCAGGGTTTCCTTTTGCCATACTTCCTGTTTGACTGTGAGTGATTTTTCTCCCACCCGTTCAATACCAGTTTTGATCGTTACTGACGACTGATAGAACAGCTCGGCCAAGTAGTCGACTTCGACGCGAGCTAAAATCAGGTTCCAGTCTTCGGGAGCCAGACCGGGCACGAATATTTCGAAAATTGGACTTCGTGCCTGTTCAAACCACACCGGCACCACCGCATTATTAATGTGGCCAAGCGCATCGGTTTCGGAAAAGCGGGGCTGAATTTCGGTTTCGTAGATCATCATCATCATTTTATTCAAAGGCTTATTGTTCTTTCAGTTTATCCAATAGCCACTGATCTATGTAGCTTTGGAGCCAGTAATTACTGATGAAACCACAGTGCCCGCCCCTCTCAGCCAGCTCAACCTTTATGTTCCTGCCGGCAAATCGAAGAAAATCCGGGTGATGAGGAATCACCGGGTCGTCTTTAGACCACAGCAAGTTGATCGCTCCCTGTACATCGGCAAATTGTTCAGGCACCAGCCGATAACTGTCAAAATAGTCGTCCACAGACTCAAAGGGCGTATGCGCTAACACCAAATGCTCCGTCATGGCGTCGAGCGAGTCAAACGCGTCTACCTGTTCTGCTCTGAGCAACTCCGGAAAATGCGCTATTTTGAGGTGCAAAGAGCGCTTCCACTTTTTCATGAAATAACGCAGATATATCGCGGGCCCTTCTCGCATGGCCGCAAAGGTCGCTTTCGGATCTATAACGGGGCAAACCGCATTCACTGTATTCAGTGTTTTGTCGCAGCGCCGCTCCATCTCAGCCCCTGCGCGGAGAGCAAAATTTCCACCAAGCGAAAATCCTACGAGATGATAACGCTCATACTCGGTGGATCGTAAGATCTGCTGCAAGACGCCGACGGTTTCGTCTATGCGCTGAGCGTGAAACAAGCCCTCATTAAAAGAGTGTGAAGGACCATGATCCCTTAAGTTTAGACAAAGCACGTCGTATCCATGTGCAAAACAACTCGACGCCGTCGAACGCATATACACCGATTCATGGCTCCCTTCCCAACCATGAATCAAAATGATTAGTGCCGACGCCTGAGAGGGCTGCTTCGCATATACGGAATGCAGCACGTTGCCCTCGGCGTCCGACCAGCATTCATCAATCGAAGCCTTCAAAAGTGGCTGCAGCCGCTTTTGCATGAACGGAACACGCCACTTCGCACTGGCCAAAATAGACTGTACATGGCGGTTTCCGAGCCCCGGTAAGGGACGAAAGCCCCGCGATTGCGTCATGCCAGAGACTTGAGTG
>JBFHVM010000118.1:0-9499 GCA_041589495.1 Oleiphilaceae bacterium
AAATGTTTAATGTGATGTTTGTGTCCAACTAAACGCCTTTGATCTTGGTAAAAAGCCGGTCTCAAGACCGGCTTTTTGCGTTTTAGAGACTTTTTCCAATTTAGTGCAGCTTGCATTTTTGTTGGGCAATAAGCGCGTTAATTACACTTTGTGTCGCGTGTAATAATTTATCTAAGTGTCTGAAATGGTGAGGCTTTGTGTTTGATGGATAGCGCTTTGCTAAGATGGTAATGACCATGTTTTGCAAATGGGCAGCTGCTGTTTCGTTTTGTTCGAAAGCACCGGCAGGTGGTCAGTAATACACAGACAGAGCAACACGATAGCAAAAGGAGAGTGTGATGACGCCGGAACAAATCAAACTGGTGCAGGATAGTTTTGAACAGGTGGCCCCGATTGCCGATCAGGCTGCCGAGCTGTTTTATGGGCGATTGTTTGAGATCGCCCCCGAAGTAAAACCTATGTTTAAGTCCGATATGAGTCAACAGGGAAAAAAACTGATGACCATGATTGGCGTGGCGGTACGGGGCCTGGATGACATCGAAAAAATCGTACCTGCTGTAAAGCATTTGGGCGTAAGGCACGTGGAGTACGGGGTAAAAGAAGAGCACTTCGCGCCAGTGGGGGCGGCCTTGCTCTGGACTCTGGAGCAGGGGCTGGGTGAGGCCTGGAATGAGGAACTGCATACCGCGTGGGCGACGACCTACGGAGTATTGTCGACCACCATGATTGCGGCCATGAAAGAGGCCGAAGCCCAAACGGTAGAGACGAAACCTTTGGGTGTGATGGGGCGTGTACGCAAGTTCTTTGGCATTGCCGAACCTGCCTAAATGGCCATTGTTGGCATCAATGCCAATCTACAGGCGTCTTCCGCAGGTAGGTCGACATTGATGTCGATGCGGTGTAGGCGGACTCCCGAGCACGGCCTGTTGGCATCAATGCCAACCTACAGGGGTTTTCCGTCTCCCGCTTTGGCGAAGATAAATTAACGACCATAATTATCAATCCACGATAACTCATGCTGATGCGCGGGTGACTCAAAGCGCTCGCGCATATTCAGCATCGACACGTAAAATACGTCTTCGATCATCCAGTTGACCAGAAAAGAAGGGATAATACCGCCGGGGTCGTTATGCCCCTGAAATATCATGCGCGTGGTGCTTTTAGATTCGGGCACAAGAATAAGCTCCATGTTGGTTCTGGGTACGCGCACCACACCATCGACTTTAGGCAGGGCATCACCGGCATGCCACTCTCTGATCTTAACCACCTTGTTGTCGGGCAACTGGCGATAGCGTTGCGCGGCGACAATATCCCTGTCTTGCAGTGGCCATGGCATGTCCATGCGCATATATACCAGACGTTCTCTTTCCGCATCCAAAGACGTAATTTCGCGCGCTTCTGCCATATCCTTCACCCATTCGGGAAAGGCCGCCACATCCAGATAGTTTGCCACAATCGTCGACAGGGGCGCTTCAACCCGCTGACTTGCCTTCACCGCCACAAAATCGCTCCCCGGCCATTTGCGGGTATAGATTTCCAATCCATCGGCAGCCAACTGTAGGGTCCAGCCTTCGTTAGAGAATGCATTGGGCAGGTCATTGCGGTACATGGATTGGCTGCTCGTCACCATGCTTGGCACTGCTAGCAATAGTAGGCAGCAGCCAATCAACAGGCTGTGTGCGAGAGGGGCTGTAATGTGTGATTTAAAAGCCAGAGTGCGCATGGTCGAAGCTATTGAAATAAAAGCATAAGGCTGCTGGTTCTATTTTTGCTTGGGTTAATCGGGGCGTCTCACTATTGATGAGTAACATGCCTCCAATCCAGACGTTTGCCCAAGCATTGCTCCAAGCAGCTAGGTAAAATCCGATATTAACCGGTATTTTTTGCAGCATAGCGTGTAAGTCTTGTACAGGCGAGCGTGTGAACATTCTTTAAGCTGGCATTAGGCTGGTCGTCATTTTGTAGAAGCTACGTGCGTGGCGGCGGATTGGCTCCGATGCCCATTGGCGATGTGCAGCTGCAGGTGGATGATGGCGCTAAATGGTTGTTGCGTGCAGAGCAGGCCCCGTTATTCTTGTGGCCCGGAGCTGCGACACCCCGATCGGTGGAGGCGCAGAACCCTTTAGCAGAGAAACTGCTTGCGGTGGGCGAAGCACTCACTCCCACTACTGCAGTGGGGGGGCGAAGAAGTCACAATAATACTAGAGCAGATGGTTAGTGGAAACCACATTGCGCTATTGCATGTCGGCGCAAACGATACCGCATCGGCGGTGAGGGAATTTGTGATTGACGAGAGTTTGCTGGTGGCGCTTGATCAGTGTGGTATTCCATTTAAGGTACCGGAGCGGGACGAGTCTGTGCAGTCCAGGTAAACTAATCCGGGGAGTATTGATATTTCTCTCTTATGGCTGCGATCCGTCCCTCTTTGCTCATCTTTTGCAGTATGGCGTCTAAAGGTGCCAACAGATCGCGGCGTGACTCGTGTATATAATGATACAAGGGATGCGATGCCAAGGTGTTCTTGCCCATCACAATATCGTCGTGAGCGCTATTGGCAAGCATTGTAACGGCAGTAAGTCGAGCCATTATGGCAATTTGAATGCGGTCCTGTTCAAGCGCTTGTCTCAGCTCTTGAGAACTGTTTACTGTGAGTAAGCGTAGGTTCCCCACTTGTTCCAGCCCCCGGTCAATGAACTTGATACCGCGTTGCCTGCCTACAATATAAGGTGCTAAACCTTGCCAATCTGCCACATAGAGTATGGGATCTTTCGAAAGATAAACGCCTTCCAGTATGTTTACCGGGGTGGGGACCCGAACCAGATTAGAGTATTCCTCTTCTATGTTGGCGATGCGGTGTAGCTCGCCGTCAATCTCGCCACTATTGGCGACCAGTAATGAACGTTGGCTAGGGTAGGGTGCCACGCGAATATCAAAGCCAAGCTGGGCATAGGCTTCATGTAGCACCTGAGTGCTGACTTTGACATAGGCCGAATCGGAGATGGCGGCAAAGGTAAGGGTTTCGGCCTGAGTAGGCAGGCCAGGAACAACGGTGAGTAAAGCAACAATGCGCAATAATAGCTTTGGCACAAACACGTCTCCGCAGTCAGTTATCGGGGGCTATGCGACAGCTTAGCGCACATTGGCGCTAAAACCATATGGCATTTAGCGAGGAACGAACAGAAAGTCTCCTGATTCGTGACCGGCAAAGCGAATAGGGGCATATTGTGGCGTTTGCTCAAATTGGGCAGCTTGCGCAGCATAACTCACCGCCTGTGCCACCTGAGCGTGGAGCTGACGGCCCTCGATGACGGTGCGATTTTTATCCAGCGCATCGAGTAGCGCCTTGGCAAATATGGAGTGCTGACCGCCACCGCCATCCAGTACCGGAGCCAGTCCGCCGGAGCTGAATGATAAGCGGGAGCGTTTCTCGGCCAGCAGTTTTAGCCAGTTCTCCCAGGCTTCCATGGAGCGACCGGCATCCAGCCGCGCCAGGGTAGAGCGTGTCATGGCGCCCGAGTAGCAGGAGTCAGCAACAACCAGCACCTTGCGCACGCTCATGGCATTGAGAATATCGGTAATGGCTACATTGGAGATCCAGTTGGCGGTGCTGGTTTCTTCCGCGTCGATGGGCAGCCAGTGACCACGGTTATTCACCTCATCCAGCTCACCGTGCCCCGCATAGTAGATCAACAGGTTATCGTCCTCGGTCAACTCTCCGCGCAGACTATTCAGCGCAGACAATATGTCGTAGCGGGTAGCATCGATGAGTTTGGTGACCCTAAAGCCATAGCGTTCAGTGAGAACTTTTTCCATGGCGTCGGCATCGGCGACCGTACTGTTCAGCTTGGGCAGGTGACTGTACTGGCTATTGCCGATTACCAGGGCGTGGTAATTACCAAAGTCTACGTCGGGTACCTGTATGGCCTTTTCTTTAACGAGCGTTTTCTGTTGTTTCGCGTAAAGGTCGGCCTCGGCACTGTAGTCCAGCTTGAGTTTAAAATTGAGTTCGGCGCGTTGTCCCATGGTATCGATGGCGACCACGTGCACATCTGTCAGCGAGCGAGTGAGTGGGACACGGTGCTGAAACATACCCTTGTCGTCGAAGGAGATGGACTGGTCGTTCACCATCACCTCCAGGACGGCATTGCCACCTTTCACCTGGCCAATAATCGTGCGCTGGTCTACCGCAGAACGGGTGACAAATACACTGCTTTCGGCGCTGCGAGTAGCGACCAAAGGTGGTTCGATCATTTCGATGATGGGGGGCGCATCCTGATCGATGCCAGCGGCGCTCGCTGGCTGACTGTTGATAAAGGCAAACAGCTGTTCGCGACTATCATCGAGCTCGGCCTGCAGTTGTTGCTTGCTGCTAGCCAGTTCGGCGAGCTTGAGATCCTTTTGCTTGAGTGCCAGCTCACGCTCAGCCAGAACGCGTTGGCGTTGCGATAAGTGCGCATTCAGTTCGGCTAGACGACGCTCCGATGCACTCAACTTTTCGCGCAGCGCATCAAATTTGGCTTGATCAAAACCTGCCGCTAACCTGGCTTGCTCGGATTGTTGCGCCATTTGTTTTTGGGCGAGCGCCGCTTGCTGTTGCGCTTGCGACTGGGCTTTTTCGGCTGCGTTGGCTCTTGAACTGGCCTCGGCTTGTGCCTTTTCGGCTTGCGCGCGAGCCATAATCTGTTCTTTCAGCTGTTGTCGCAGTTTTTGTACTTCTTGCTGATGATCCTGCACGGCCGATTTGTCTTGCTTGAGTGCGGCAAATTCGGCTTCGAGTTTGGCTTTTTGGGCAGCTAACTGCTGCTCGGCCCGGCGCTGTCTGGCTTCGGACTCATCCAGTTGTTTGGTAAGAAACTGAATACGGCTTGCCTGCAGCGTGGCTTGCTGCTCTGCCTGCGCCAGTTTGGCTTCCATGTTGGCGATGTGCTCATCGGAATAGTCGTAACTGACAAACTTGAGCGCCTTGCCTTCAATGTTAGCGGCTTTGCGGTACCAGGCCAGTGCCTGTTCCATGCTGTAGTTAACGCCCTGTCCGCGCTCATACAGTTGCCCCAGATTAATTTGGGCAGCGCGGTAATTCTGATCAGCCGCCTTGCGATACCACTGTGCAGCGAGTGCAAAGTCTGGGGCAACGCCCAAACCTTTCTCGAATATTTCGCCCACATAATTCTGCGCCTTGGGATCACCACTCTCGGCCATGGGCAGCCAGATTTTCATGGCGGTTTCGTAATTGGCGCGATCAAACAGTACGTATTCGCCACCGCGAATTTCACAGTCGACACCGGTTGTTTTGATGGGGCGGCGTTGCGTGAGGTAGGTCATACCCCCACCGAGTTTGCGGATCGCGCCGGGTAGCAGGCAGTCAACGGGTAACAGCTCGTCGGCTTTTTGTTGAAAATTGATGCCGGCATGAGCCGACACCACCACGCACAGAGTAGCCATAAAACCCGCAATCAGGCTGAGCAGTCGCAGCCGATGGCCAGACGTGAAGCGGTTGAACTGTGTCATGTGTGTACTCCTTGTGCGCAGCACGAATGGTTATATTTTATCCATGCCTGCGCGTGACTAAAAGTGTAGATGTCGATTTAAGCGACAGGCGTCGCCGTTTATTGCTCTCTTAGAGGGACAAGTACGGTATGTTGAACGTGTAGACCTGTTTAATGTGTTTATATGCGAGGGTTATAAACGATAGGCCGCACAGTGCGAATCGATCTGTCCGTTTTTTTCTCCTGGTCCGTCTCTTAGTTATGAGAGGCAAATTTAAACCATCGGGGGATAAGACAATGTGCACACAAAAAGAGAAACGCGCCATTAACCACTTCAATCGCATCATGATCGGTATCGCAGGCATCGCAGGCCTGCTGATGGATGGCTTCCAGGGCGGCGACAGCCTCTGCACTATCTCCATGCTGTTCTGGCTCTGGCAGTCAGAGTGCAAAGTAGTCGAAGAGAAACTGCTTGATCAGGTTAAGCGCTTTAAAGCACACAAAGCGATAAGCCACTAAGCACAGTCTCTCCCCCGAAGGGAAAGCCAGGCACTAATGCCTGGCTTTTTTATTTGTGTAATCAGAACAAACAGGGTGTCTCATAGTGAGCTTCAGGCAGATGATTAAAGCGCTATGCGCCCCCTCGTAAAAGCGTCAAACTGTGAACCGTGTGGCCAATTCCTTCGGCACCTATGTAGACCAGCTCCTGTAAAATAAGGGGCTTTTTCAGAAAGATCCTATAAACAACAAGAAAAAGGCTGTTTTATGTTTACCCTGCCAATTGAACTGAATGGGCAGCAGGAATCCATTCGCTTTACCCAATTCCCTCTCACCAGTAAACGTCAGGAGTACGAATTGGAATGCCTGTTAGGACGCGACGCCGATGGGGAAATGTCAGAAGCGTGTTGCAAACCACAGGCCTCCAGCTTGTTAGCTGCCATGCTCGAATTTGTACGCACTGGCCAGCCACAATTGTTAGCCGATAAGGGGTTGGTTGTTGTAGAGAATCCGGGGAATGACGTGATTTCCCGCAATATTACGCTGCTCGATCCCCAAGCGGGTGAGATGTATGTGATCGGAAGTGTGGGTTTACTGCATTTCGACAAAGACGCGGGCGCACTCTCGCTGGAAGATCCCGTGTTAGACGATACTTTCAACAACTACCAAAGCCAGCATGCACGTAATCCGGGTGGTGTGGTTTACTTCAGCGAAAAGGGCTTGGTCGGCGAAATCAATCAGACGCCATTAGGAGTGAGTTTTTATAATACCACTCGATATAACCTTATGCAGAAAATAGAACGTACCGAAAAACTGCGTAAACAGGGTATTGAAACACCCTATTATCTTGCTGCGGGGCGCATTAAAAATCTGGGCGAGGGAGAGTGGGGCTTTAGCATTTATAAAACCGCGCTAACGCCGGATTATTTAATGAATTTAAATTTGCTGGTGGACGAATCCATTAACCTCAAGCCAGGCTGTTTTGATTACTTGCAACAAAAGTATCGCATGCTCGGCAAGCTCCACCGCGAACAGGGTTTAACGCATGGGCAGCCCACGGTCACCAATGCTTGTATCACCCTGGCAAAAGAAACGGCGGGATCAACTATTGCCTGCACTTTAAAAGACATGGATACCCTACGCCGCCTACCCGAGTCTACCAGTAAAACCATGCTCGAAGGGCCTTGCCCGCACAATGTCGGCATCAAGGTCAAAAAGAGCCCGCATGTGGCCGCCATGGCTTATGACCTGCAAGTGGCCATTACGCAGGAGTTCAATCTGTTACTGATCGCCTGCCAGCACATTCCCGATCCCAAAGTGAAACTGCAGTTTGTGCAATATCAGTTTGCCAAAATGATCGAAGCGATTGCGGCGGGTTATGGATTAAACAATGCTCAACAAAGCCAGCAAATTGTGGGGTTTTGTCTCAAGCATTTTGTTAACGGAATGCGCCAGGGAAATCACTTTCAAACATTCAACGAAGTGCTGGGTGGATTAAGTGCGCATGCCCTGTTTGGGCTAAGTGACAAGTATAAAGACCAGATTGAAGTGGTGAGTGTTTAAACTAGAAGTCTGACGTTGGGCGTCGGACGTCCGACATCAGACGTCCGACTTTATATTGATTAATCCGTAACAGAACCCATCGCCAGTTCATTCTTATTCGCGATACCTTTGTTGTTCTGAATCACCGCACCGGTAGTGACGCGAGACTGAAAATCACCACCAATTCGGCTTTTGCCGGTAATCGAACCCAGAGCGGCTTCGTTTTTGTTGGCAATGCCCTTATTGTTCTGCAACACAACACCTGCTTTAACGCTGGTTTTTACGCTGCCCTTAACATCTGCGGCGGCGGCAGTGTGAGACAGTGCAGACAGAGTAAGTGCGATAACAGTGGCTGAGATGATTGATTTCATGTGGTATTCCCCGTAATTTTTGTGTCAGTTAAGTAATGGTTAATAAGGCGGTTTTATGTGGTTGCGCCCTATAAGCTATTAGAGGGGCGGCAATAAAAAACTGGACGAAAAACTTGGAAATTTTTTCTGTATATTTAAAAAGACTCTGTAAAACAAATGCATAGAGAAAAGACAATGCAACTTTTCTATGTGTTTCTTTGTGTGTTGTTGCTCAGTGCTTGCAGCACTCCGCTGATAAACGAGCTGGAAAAATCTCCCGATTACCAGGTAAGCAAACACCACGGTGGTCCCTTTTGGCATCAAACTGTGTATCGCAAGGCTTCTTACGCCCCAGCAGCTAAAACCAACGATTCTGAGACCTTGCATGTGTATATCGAAGGTGACGGCCGCCCCTGGTACACACCTTCGCAGGTAGCCTGGGACCCTACGCCCAAGCGGCCGCTTATGCTGCAATTGATGACGATGGACACGGCCTCGGTGTTGTATCTGGGGCGCCCTTGTTACTTTATTGAAGATGACCCCGCCTGCAGCCCTATTTGGTGGACACATCAACGTTATGCCCCCGAAGTGATCACCAGCATGAATCGAGCACTCGATGTGTTTATTCAACCCGGTAATCCGATAGTACTGATCGGCCATAGTGGTGGCGGCACTCTGGCCATGCTAATGGCGGCAAAGCGCAGTGACATTAGTGCGGTGGTGACACTGGCGGGTAACCTGGATGTAGAGGCCTGGGCCGAATGGCACGGTTATTCTCCGTTGTTGGGTTCTCTTAACCCGGTCGACTTTCCCCTTGCCAGCAGCATAACTCAGCTGCATTACGCCGCGGCCCAGGATCAGCAGGTACCAGCGATGTTGATAGAGCAGAGCCTGGATTCAAACTTGTCTATTAAGAATAAGATGCTTAAGTATGAGGTGATCGATAACATCGATCACCACTGCTGTTGGGCGCAGCAGTGGCCGCGCATTCTTGATGACATCGACACAGCACTCAAATAAAAAGGCCAGACAAATGTCTGGCCTTGTGATGGTGTGTTAACGGCTACAGTTCCATACGGAATCCGGCGGTCACGGTATTACTGCTTACGTCAGACAGACCCGCTACGTGATCCCAGTTAACAAACAGTTGTCGGCCTTGGGCCATTACCCATGATGAGCCCGCGCTCAACAAAAAGTAATTGCTGTCGGCATCGTCTGAGGTGAAGCTGAACTGGTTGTTAAAACGATCAATCACATACTGTGCGGTGACGATACGCGATTCGTCATCCAGCTCCTGGCGCATCTCTACGCCGAGAGTGGGCACAAATACGCCGTTTTCGGTGCTGTATGCCTTGCTGAAACTGGCAGAGAGAATGGCTTGCAGAGAGGTCACCTCCTGGTCGCCAACATCCAGCGCGAGAATGCCGCCGCTTTCGCTGTAGCCATCTATGTTGGCTTTTACGTGCTCCAGGCGAGCCGCGTAATCTGCTGTCCACTTGCCATATTGTTGGTTAAGGCCCGCACCAATAGAAAGTGAAAGGGAGTCACCATCGGTTTCGCTGGTGAGGGTTTGAGCAAGTATTGGCCCAATGGGGTCGACGGTTCGCGAGCCTTCGTAGTCGT
>JBFHVM010000119.1:0-9471 GCA_041589495.1 Oleiphilaceae bacterium
ACCGCAGTCCGGGCACATGCGCCCCTGGTCAGTCGAATATACCAGAGAATTGCCTTTTTTCTTCATGTTTCGTTTGTGTCTCTTACGTTGAATGACTGGCCTGGCGAAAGGGTTTGGACCATGCCAGCGCACCCAGACCCACCAGGATGTTAGCCAGCGCGGTTGCTAGATAGATGCCCGCCAGATCCAACCAGTAAGATAGACCAAAGGCTAAAGGAATGTATAGGCCGAGTAAGCGCATAAACGACATCACCAGCGATGGCTTGGGAGTGCCCATGCCATTGGCCGCTGCCGAGGAAATCATGATTATCCCTAAAAACAAATACGAAATGGGCACCAGATGTAAATAACTGGTTGCCGACGCAATGACGAGGCTGTCGTCGGAGAACCATTGTGCGATGGTACCGGCACTTAACCAGAGCAGCAGAGCAATACCTAGCCCCCAGCAAGTGACAAAGCGAAAGGTGATGGCCAACGCCTGAGCGACGCGGCCGCGTTCATCTGCGCCCCAGTTCTGCCCGACAAAGGGCCCCATAATCGATGACACGCCCATAATGACCACTATACAGAAGGATTCGACGCGCGCGGCAACGCTGAATCCGGCAACCGCTTCGGGGCCATAGCCTGCGACCAACCAGGTGGCAAGGGCAACCGATAAGGGGGCGATCAGGTTGGTGCCAGTC
Organism: Oleiphilaceae bacterium; assembly: GCA_041589495.1. Taxonomy (GTDB): domain Bacteria; phylum Pseudomonadota; class Gammaproteobacteria; order Pseudomonadales; family Oleiphilaceae; genus PZPK01. The sequence goes on from JBFHVM010000119.1 coordinate 684, forward strand.
GCTGGAATTGCGATATGTAAAATGGCTCGCCAGGCATCGCTTACGCCACGATAGCAAGCCTGCAAACTCAAAAACTCAAACTGCTTGATGAGGAAGTACAAGCCCATGACAAGCGCTACGGAGTAGGAAATGACTGTCGCCAGAGCCGCACCGGCGAGCCCCAGTTCAGGAAAACCAAACAGGCCAAAAATAAGCAAGGGGTCCAATACAATATTAATCATCGCGACAGCAATCATGATCAGGCTGGGAATGCGGGTATTCCCGGCGGCACGAATGGCCGAATTGCCGACCATGGGAATGACCACGACAAAACTGCCCATAAACCAGATGTCCATAAACTCGTGGATCAGGGGCATCAGGTGGGCAGGGGCCCCCAGCCAGGTAAAAATGGTATCCATGTAGCGAAAGCCCAGCACCGCGAAGCTCGCAGCGACAAATAGGGCAATAAACAGCGACTGGGTCGCGTAGCTTTTCACCCGCTGATTATTCTGTGCGCCAATGGCTCTGGCAATGACTGAGGAGGTGCCGATTCCTACACCGAACGCGAGGCTCAGTAGGGTAGAGGTGACAGGAATGGTAAAGCCCATTGCCGCCAAGGGATCGGTTCCCAGTTGTCCTACATAAAAGGTGTCGACGATATTCATCGACATAATGGCGAGTATGCCCCAGATCATGGGCACAGAAAGGCGGTATAAATGGGTGCCCACGTCACCCTGGCTAAGGTCGGATTGATTCACGTGCTGTTGTAGTTAGTAATCGCTTGGCATCGGTTGGTTCTGGAACCCGTGCGCCACCTTGGCAGTAACCGTGAGCGTTTTCAAGCTTTGTGCGGCCTTGGATCACTCCGTCTCATCGGGCGAACGAGATGCCTTCTCGGTCGGAGTGCCGGATTCTGCGCTCGCAGGATTTGCTCCTTGCCCTTGTGCGGCAACAAAGTCGTTTTGAAAATGTTGCAGGGCCTGTTCCTGTTCGGCAATAAAGTGCAGTGACATGTTAAAGGCATGCCGGGTGAACTCCAATACCTTGGCAAAGCCTTCGTCAGAGAGTTGACGTGCTTCGTCTTTGGAGCGGTAAATATTAATAAACTCACGCTCACGCTGGTACTGCAAGGGCAGGCGGCCGGCTCCCCAGTCATTCAATAGTTTCCAGGTTTCGGGCGAATAGGTACGGCTGTACTTAAGAATGAAGGGAATCGGATCGTTCCGGGCGAGCAGTGCCGACAAACGTAAAATCAGTTCAAAACTGAGCGTGGCAGTGCCATTTTCCACCGCCTCCAGCAGGCTTTTATCTTTTAGGTTAATGGCGTCACTCAGCTCCGTTACAGTGAGGCCGGCTACTTCCCGCAGATCCTTGAGAGATTGCCCTGCGGCCACCATGAGTTTGAGCTGATCCTGTGACTGCATGATTGCCTTGCCCACCTTGTAGGAGGTGTCGGTGGTTTTTTTGGCGAAACGGAAGGCGCTGCTGGTGACATCGGTAATGCGATCAAAAAAACTGGTCAGGGTCTCTTCAGATACCCATGGCTCGGTCTTTTCGGTTTTGTCGTTTTTATCAGCCTGTTGGTCTTTACGCGCCCTGTCGCTGTCTTTCTCGGCGCTTTTCGCATTGCGTGTGCTACCGCTTTGAGAGGTTGTTTTGGTATATTTTGTGCCCGCAGATTTGGATTTGTCTGCATCGCTAGCGGCTTTGCTGGGGCGAGCTTCAGGTTCCGGATTGGCGCTTTGATCTTCGGATGGCTGGTCAACACTCATGGCTTCGTAATCTCTGAGACGTCATAGCCTTATGTTAGCGCGACCCGATAAAAAAAGCCCGAATAATACCGAGGGTCGCTTGATACTGCAGCACAAAGTCATGTGCCGCAGTATGAGGGAAGTTCGGCTTAGGCAGCATTGGCAGCGGTTTGTGTTTGCAGTTCCATAAGGTCCAGCAACACTTCGGCGCTTTCTTCAACGATGAAATCGGGCTTCTGTTCATCTTCGTCGGTTTGGCTATCGATGTAATCTTCCCATTCTTCGATGGTTTTAAATGGCTTTTCACCTTCCAGCGCGCGGCGTTTGTTAACAATGGCAAGTTGTGCCTTGTCAAAGGCATCATTGTCGGCTTGTCGCTGTTTTTTATTAAGGGATACGCGCTCACGTTTGCGTTGTTCTTCAAGAAGGGCGATTTCTTCCATCAAGATGCGGTATTCCGGATGTTGTGTAAAGCGTTGCTCATGTTGCTGGGTAATGCGTTCTACCAGCATTTGAGTTTGCTCGCTGCGTGGATACTTGGCGGCATCAATGGCGTCCCATTGCAGGGCGTGTTCCAGTGCATCTTCGCCTACGGTGTTGCGGTCAACTGTGTCTGGAATGATGATGTCTGGAACCACGCCTTTATGCTGGGTGCTGGCGCCAGATATACGGTAGAACTTGGCCTGGGTAATTTTGAGTTGCCCATGGTTGAGTGGGCGCACAGATTGCACGGTGCCTTTACCAAAGGTCGGCGAGCCCATGATCAGGCCTCGGCCGTAATCCTGTATGGCGCCGGCGAAAATTTCGGAAGCCGAGGCGCTCAGGCGGTCTACGAGAACAATGAGGGGGCCACCGTAAACCAGTTCGGGGTCGGGGTCTTCCATGATTTCAACGCGATCATTGGCGCTGCGAATTTGCACCGTTGGGCCCTGATTGATGAATAGCCCTGTCAGACGATTTGCTTCATCCAGTGAGCCGCCACCATTGCCACGCAGATCAATCACCAGACCATCCAGTGCTGCCTCGCTTTGTAACTCTTTCAGTAGTTTAAGGACATCGCGGGTGGTGCTTTTGTAATTGGGGTCGCCTTGCTGCATGCCCTGAAAATCCGCATAAAAAGTGGGTATGTCGATAACACCTATGCGTCGAGTTTTGCCGTTGCGCTCCAGTTCGAGCACATTGCTGCTGGCTGCCTGGTCTTCAAGTTTTACCTTGTCACGCACAATGCGAATTTCCTTGGTGTCGGTTTCAACCTTGCTCTCTGCAGGCATGACTTCCAGGCGCACCACTGAATGCTTTGGACCTCGAATCAGGTCGACCACCTCGTCGAGTCGCCAGCCCACCACGTTGACCATCTCGAAGTCACCCTGAGCCACGCCAACGATGCGGTCGGCGGGTTTTAGCTGACCCTGTTTCTGGGCCGGACCACCAGGTACAAGACGCACCACCTTGGTATAGTCATTGTCTGACTGAAGTACAGCGCCAATGCCTTCAAGAGAAAGGCTCATGTTGATATTGAAGTTCTCGGATGAACGCGGTGAAAAATAATTGGTATGCGGGTCGTATACCGTGGTGAAGGCGTTCATATAGGCCTGGAAGGCGTCTTCGTTGCGCACCTGCAGATTGCGCTTGAGTTGGTTTTCGTAGCGCTTCTTGAGGGTGTCGCGTGCTTCTTCGAGCGACTTGCCGCTCAGCACAATCGACAGGGCTGCACTTTTTACTCGGCGACGCCAAACATCATCGAGTTCTTCCATGTCGCTGGCCCAGGGAGATTCTTCGCGGGAAGTGAGAATGTACTCGTCTTTATCGAAGTCGAGTTCTTTGAGGTCCTTATCGAGAAAGGTGAGTAAGCGGCGTAAACGGTCTATCACGCGCTGTTGGTAGCGGTTGTAGATGCGAAAACCGGGCTCCAGCTGACCGGTTTTAAGTGCGCCATGCAGGCGAAAACGGTAAGGCTCAAACTCGTTCACATCGCTCTGCAGAAGATAGAGTCTCTGGCTGTCGAGAGAATCGAGGTAGTTGCCGAATACCTTGGCTGATAGCTGTTTGTCGATGTCCTGTTTGCGATAATGGCTCAACAAAAGATTGCGGGCAATATGGATGCTTGCTTCGCGTTGTTGGCGCTCAGGAGCCAGTGGTACAAATTCTTTATTTGCCCAGTCCTGATCCTGGTCTTTCGCGTCGGTCAGTGCCTGTGCAGACAAACCCACGCTCAGTAAAACCAGCAAAAGGGTGAGGGTGCCGTAGATACGTTTCATCATGAGACTGCTCATATTTTTGGGGGCATAATTGCTTCGATTGTATGTGATTGCATGAATACCCGCCACTTCGCTAGCGATTAATTAATGTTAATTGCTGTAAGATTTTGTCTTGCTGTGACGTGGCTATAGTTAGGTGTGACAGGTTTGCAAGATAACAGACCTTTAACTACTGTTTTAGTTCATAGTTTACGTTTTCTGAGCTCCGGGAATGTGCGCTCTGCGTAGGCGAAAAAGTTAGAAAGACAGACGCTGGAGTGTTGTTGCATGTCGCTACTCGACAATATACAAAATTACTACGAAACACTGGTTATCGAGGCGCTGGCCGACATGCCCGAGGCCGAGAAGTATGATGAGGATGTGTTAACCGATATTATTTGTATTGCGCTTAATCATTTGCCGCCACGTTATATTCGGCATGAAGTCGATATGATGTACTACACTTCGCCGGTGGAGCGGGAAGAGTTGGCGGCAAAAGCTAAAAAAGCGGTCGAGGATGCGCTCGCCTACATGGCCGACAACAAGCGCAGTTGACGGAAATCTGGTGAGATTCTTCATATAGATCAAAGCGTTACTTGCCTGGCCGCGGATCTGAAGCCGAACAGTTTTACTGCTCGGCTCCGTACAGGGCGTTTACACAAGCTTGAATGCGCGCTTCAAACGGTGCCAGAGAGGCTTCGTCCAGACCCGCTTTCACGTACCAATCCTGCAGAACCTCCGTTAATTGCTCTTCACGACTTCCGTGACGGCTTTTATTGCTCAACCCTTCCGACAAACGGCTCACCTGCAGCCGCATTCTAAGCTCTTTATCTGAGTCCGGCGAGTCGATGCCTGCCGCCACTTCGGCGCGAATGCAGAGTTCACGCGCGGATTCCTCATCGAGTAGGTGCTGCGGCGCGAGCTGGCCGGCTTTAATGCTTATCCAGCTGGCTTGCATGGCCTCCGTCAGCGCTGCGGGCAGTCCGTTGTCGGCTTTGCAGAGTGCATCCCCGGTGGCACGTTGCTCATCGCTCAGTGCGTCGTTTTGTGAGGCGAGATAGCAGCGGCGTGCATGTGCCGCCAATTGCGCTGCAGTCGACCAGGCTGCACGCTCGGCCTGCTGTTTGTGCTTCCTGATTCGTTCGTTGAGGGTATCCAATAGATTCTGGTACCTATTCTGAATCTTTTCCTGCGCTGAGCGTGGCAGGCTGCCCAGCTGCTTGAATTCTCTTCGTAATTCGCTTTGCATCTGGCTCAAGGTGGTTGCGTCCACGTTATCGCTGCCTTGTAAGCGATCTTCTACTCGCTTCAGCAGCTCATCGGCCCTGTCGTGATTCTGGTTCAGCTCTTCTTTGCGTTCGCTGCGCTGTTGGTCGCGGCGAGCAAAGATGGCATCGCAGGCAGCACGGAATCGCTTCCAGAGTGCCCGGTCAACTTTATGTGCAGTAATGCCTACGTTTTGCCACTCCTGTTGCAGATCTTTAGCGCTTTGTATGGCGGTGGCAAGATCTTCCTGCTCTATCAAGGCTTCGGCACGCTTGATAATGGCTTCTTTGATGGCATGGTTGCGTTCACGTTCTTGTTGCAGGTAGTCATCCAGTTGCTTCAGGAGACGGTTAAACTCCTGTTGGGGGCCTTTATTCTTTTTAAAATCAACGGGGAAGGCCGCTTTCCAGTCTTTGCGTGCCTGTTGATTGATTTTGTCTGCGGCAGCCCAATCGGCATATTGCCAGTCGTTCTCGCTAATGAAGGTGTTGAGCTGCGCAACGATGGTACGGCGTCGCTCCAGATTTTTTTCCTTGAGTCGGGACTGTTCCTCAAAATACAGCTGGCAAGGCTCGTAGGCGCGATCGGCGGCCTCTTTAAAGCGTTGCCATAAAGCCTGATCGCTGGCACCGCCAAGGGTTTTCCATTCTTTTTGCATGCTGCGAATTTTATCTGCCTTGGCGCGAGGTTCCATGGAGCTCTGGGTGAGGCGCTCCATTTCTTCGCACAGGGCTTCTTGTCGGGGGCAGGCCGCGTAGCTTTGCCAATCCCTTAAATCATTGAGTTGCTTCAGATAAAGGCTAAGTGGTGCTTGAAATTTTTCGGTGCCGCGCTTGTCTAGTTTCGCGAGTTTCGCTTGAATATCTCGCACTAGGCGGGCCGACTGCTTGACTTGCTTGTCTTCAAGCGAGCGGTCTAGCTGCTTGAGCATGCCTTGTATTTCGTCCTGAATGGCCCGAGCATTCTCCGCCAAAGCCGATTTCATCTCGGATGAATGTTCCAGAGCATTCTGGGCATCCTGCACTACAAGTGGTGCGGCGTATTGTCGTGGCCAGTTGATGAGTGACAGCGTGTCCTGCAGGGCCTTGCATTTTTCGATCAGAGTCTGAATCTGTTTGCCGCTTTGTTTCACCTCTTTGGTGAGTGCGGCGAGACGGTCACCGTGCTCATTGAGTGCTCGCAGGGCAGCAAGCAGTTGTCTCAATGCCTGCATCATGGTTTGATATTTTTTGCCTTGTGCACGCTCAGCAGGTGTATGACGGGTAGCCTCGAGCCATCGCGTTTCCTGGGTCTTGATTAGCGCATCGAGGGCCGAGGCATCTTGCGCCGCAGGCGCCTGCTGCTGAAAGCGGGTCAGCGTCTCTTCTAGCATGAGCAGTGTCGCGGCCTGCTCGTCGCCGCCCGCTCTGGCCAGTTGCTCAGCCTGTTCGGCGGCCTGTTGCTCTGCGTGCAGCTGTTCGCTGCGTTGGCGACAGGCCTTAGTCAGCGAATCAAAACGTGTCTGCTCTTCGGTGCTCACTTCAACGGAATGCTGTTGCCAGCGCTGCGCAAGACTGTCGAGTTTGGCATCATAAAGTTGCAGATTGTCGGTTTTGCTGAGATCTTCGAGATCCAAGAGAAGTTGCGCGATGGCGTCCCTGTGGCTGGTACGGGCGCGCAGCTCCTCGCGTATGCGGTTGAGCTTGTTTTTGGCAATCTGATAGACCGATTTATCGCGCGATTTGGCGGCTTGCACCAGCTCGGTCAGGTGTTGTTCGGTTTCCAGTAGTTCGGCGGCGGCCTGACGTGTGCGGCTGGTTTTGCTTGCCGTCGCAATTTGCAGTAATGCATCGGGATCTTCGATATGGGCCAGACCGTTGATGAACACGTCGGGCTGATCGGATTTGATAATCATCTCGCAGAGCAGGCGCGTATCCACAATGAGGTCAAACAGGGTCAGTGATTGGGCATTCGCCAGCTGCTGCAGTCGGGTTTCAATGCCGCGTTTAAGTGCCTCGTCGGCCTTGGCGTGCAGGTCGATCAGAAACTGGCTGCTGCTGACCTTGGCGATGGCGGCACTGCGCGCTTCGATGTGTTGATCTTCGAGGGCTATTTGCTGTAGCACTTTCTGCTCATCATCGAGGTTTTCGTTGAGTGCTGCGATGGCTTCGAGTCGTGTGGGCAAATGCTTGCTTTGCCACTTGGGTTTAAACAACTTAGACAGAAAGGTTGCCATGAGTATTCCTGAAAATATTATCGTTATCGCTTAGGTGCGAGGCTTTAACACACCAGATCGGGATTCCTGTAGTCGGATTGTGCCACGAGTCGCGGTGGCCTTTGTTTGTTTACTGCTGCAACTTGCAGATGGGAACGCGCATTGTTGTAAAAGTACGCTTGCCGATTCCCCTGCCAATGCGGTCTAACCGCCCAGAGCGTGTAAGTCTACCTTCCTTTTGTTGGTTGCGGAATCTCTTTATCTCATTCCCGCGACAGGCTAAGCTCCTTGGCCCCTTGTTGAAGTGTTAATGACCTCTGAATATGAGTAATGAAATCGACGCCGCCAGGCAGCACATCTATCAAAAAGCGTTGGCCCTCTTGGCGCGCCGCGAGCATAGTGTTGTTGAGCTACGTAGTAAGCTGGAACGTTTTTCTGGTGCTGAGGAGGTGCTGGATGAGGTGTTGCAAACCCTGCAAGAGCAGGGCTATCAAAGTGATCTGCGTTATGCCGAGATGGCTGTGCGTTCTCAATTTGGGCGAGGCCACGGGCCTTTGCGTATTAAACAAAGTTTGCAACAGAAGGGCATCGCCAGGGACTTGATGGCTCAAGTCTTTGAACAGGCTGCGGTGGATTGGCACAGCGCAGCACGGCAAGCGCGCGAAAAGCGCTTTGGTGATTGGTTGGCGCAGGGAGATTACAAAGAAAGGGCACGCCAGATGCGCTTTCTGGCAGGGAGAGGGTTTGCGGCTGAGCATATCGAGAGCGCGTTTGAGAGCAATGAGAGTTTGGACTAGTTGCCTTGGCTGAGTTTTAATGCTGTCTGTGTTAAGCTGGTTAATATTTGATCATCTAGGCGGCGTTAAGCGCTGGGGAGTCAATTATGCCTTTGTCTATCAATGGTGCCTTGTCCTATACCGGCAGTTTTTCGGCCACTGAACAGGTCAACCGCAGCAGTGAGCGGATCAGCTCGGGAGAGCGCCTTAATCGTGCATCCGATGATGCTGCCGGGCTCGCCATAGCTACGCGTTTGTCGCAACAGCTCAACGGTTTTGATGTGGCGGCGCAGAATCTGGCCGATGGGGTATCGCTGGCGCAAGTCGCAGATGGTGCCTTGGGGCAGCTCTCAGAAAATATTCAGCGTATCAGGGAGCTTTCACTTCGGGCTTCCAATGCCAGTCTTGCCGATAGCGACCGTGCTGCGCTTGATGCTGAGGCGCAGCAGCTGACGCAAGCCAATCAGGATATTATCGATAATACCTCTTTCAATGGACAATCCCTGTTCGGCGATGCATCGAGCCTTAACTTCCAAGTAGGGCCTCAGGCAGGCGATCAGGTAAGTGTGGAACAAAGTAGCCTGG
>JBFHVM010000120.1:0-9380 GCA_041589495.1 Oleiphilaceae bacterium
AGGCCTTTTTCGCCCAAAACTCCTACACCCTGAATAATTTGATCAATGGCGATGCCTCCATACACCGACATCCATATGACGGTAACCAGTGTTGGCACCACCAACACGCCAATCAGAAATTCACGGATGGTGCGCCCCTTCGATACACGAGCGATAAACATACCCACAAATGGCGACCACGAAATCCACCATGCCCAGTAGAACACGGTCCAGCCCTGAAACCAGGCTTCATCGGCCCGACCATGCGGATTACTTAAAGGGATGATGTTTTCAGCATAGGCCACCAAGGTGCGTGGAATATTGCCTAGCGCGATTCCAAAGGCAACCAGGGCAACAAAGGTAAGCAGGGCAAAAGCGATCAACATATTGATGTTACTCAACAGCTTTACGCCGCCCTCGAGTCCGCGCACAACAGAAACAACGGCGAGTGCCGTAACCCCCACGATGACACCGATTTCAAGCCCTACACCGGCCTCAATCCCAAATACATGCTGAATGCCTGCCGAGGCCTGTTGCGCCCCTAGGCCCAGAGAAGTCGCCAAGCCAAACAGGGTCGCTAATACCGCCAGAATGTCGATGATGTGGCCCGGCCAGCCCCAGGCATGATCGCCAAGCAAAGGATAAAACGCCGAACGTATGGATAGCGGCAAGCCCTTGTTATAGGCAAAGAAAGCCATCGCCAGAGCAACCACCCCATAGATGGCCCATGGGTGCAGCCCCCAGTGATACATGGTGGCCCCCATGGCCATGTCGGCCGCCGCAGGCGTACGCGCTTCAACCCCAAGCGGCGTTTCGTACCATCCGGTGTAATAGGCCACTGGTTCGGCCACGCCCCAGAACATCAACCCAATACCCATGCCGGCAGCAAACAACATAGCCAACCAGGAGATAAGAGAATGTTCGGCATCGGCCGTTTCACCACCTAGCCTGATGTTGCCATAGGGTGAGACAATTAAAGCTAGACAAAAAACAACGAAGAGGTTACCCGCCCAGATAAAAAAGCCATCAAACATTCCGATAATATCCCACTTGATGCCATCGAGTGAGGCTTTGGCCGTGGCGGGATCGGTTAACAGTGTGGCCAGTAAGAAGGCTAATATTAACCCTGCACTCACCCCAAAAACGGGATTGTGTACATCGAATCCCCATTTTTGAATATTGTGCTGTCCTACTGTGTAGTCAGTGCTGTGAATGCTGTACTTATCGTTTTCATGCGGCATTGCGTGCTCCTCGATTATGGCAAGCGTACTGTTATAACGTCTTGTTGCGTTCGATGGATCAGTAATAAAGATAGCACAACCTTCCGCTCGATATTTTTGCTCATGACCAGCTGAGTAATATCGAGCATCGAAGTGATGCCTTTAAATCAAGGATACAGCGTTCTTTCCGCTGCGTTTGACCTGATATAACGCGCGATCAATACGCGAGTACAACTGTTCATGACTCACATTTTCGCTAGGTTTAACCATGTGAACACCGATGGAACAGGTCACCGCAAAGTCAGCCCCCCCCAGCTCTACCGTGATATCGCCATTGATCTGTTTTCGCAACTGCTCTACTAAACCGAGCGCTTTTGACTCTTCGTCTATCGCAAACACGATGGCAAATTCGTCTCCGCCAAGCCTGAAACACAAATCATCGGCACGATGAAAGTGCTCGTTCATGGAGTGTGCAACGACTTTGAGAACGGAGTCTCCCTTGTTGTGCCCGAAGTTATCGTTGACTGCTTTAAAGTTATCCAAATCTATCAAGGCAACGACGAGAATACTTTGGCTTCGGTGGGCACGGCTTAAATCCCTCTCGAGGTTCTCAGCAAAATAACGGTGGTTATACAAGCCCGTTAAAAAATCATGGTAGGCATCGAACTCAAGCTGTTTGCTATCCGTAATATCGATGGAGATTGCACACGTCCCCATTAACCCGCCATCTTCCTCAAGCAGGCGAAATTTAGTCGTGTGATAGGTGTGTAGTTTCCCATCTCGGTGGCTGACTTGCTCTTCCGCCAGGATCGGTTGGGGAGACTGTTGCGCTTTAAGGTCATTCTGCCATAGCTGCTCCGCAATATTTTTGGGAAACAGCTCGAACACGCTTCGCCCAATGTACTCTTGGGGCGGTGGCCCCTGAAGCACATTAAAACGCGGGTTCGTGAATAGAACTCTACCTTTGGGGCATTTGGCCGAGATCAGAAGAGGCGCGTTATCAAGAATCGCCTGAAGCAGACGACTCTGACTTCTCAAGGACTTATTTTCTGCTTCCAGACGCGCTATTTTTTCTTGCTGACGCTGATGGTTTGTCACTTTTTTGCACCAAGAAATCGCATCATTTTTGACGCTCCGTAAAAACATGCTTACTTGGAGATCAAAGTCTAGCCAATCGCCCGACATTCTTCCACGATGAGCTCCCTACCAGGACGTTTTATCCTGTGCTCAACAAACAAGCGCGATACCCGCTCGATCACATCACTCTGAAAGGCCTTTTCGTAGTGCACATCCAACACATAAGCCTTGGCTTTGATCTGTAAAGCGAGACGCTCGGCAATGATCACTTCGTTCAGCACCAGCGAAACCGGTTTTTTGAGGTACGCAAAACGACTGGTTACGATGACTTCGTGTATCAGCGACTGCGCCAGTTCCAGATCGGCGTCCAGAGCCACATGAAAGTCACAGACCACCATCATATCCAAGGCACCAGCGTTACCGCTCGAAACCACATCGGTAATAAAGCGGGCATTTGGAATGGTCACCAGATTATCGTCCAAGGTATTCAGTCGCACAGAGCGCAGGCCGATACTCACGATTTCGCCGTAGGTATCGTTAAAACTCACCCGATCTCCCACCTGAAACGGCCGATCGAAAAGCAAGACCAAGCCGGCAATCACCGAGGCGGCAACATCTTTGAGTGCAATACCCATCGCTACGGCTGCCGAACCACCCACCGCCAGCAACATCTCACGTGGTGGATTAATGATCACTGCCACCACAAAGTAGGTGCCGAAAATATACCAGGCGAAAGTAAACAGCGTAGCCACCTGCAATATCAAAAAGCGTCTGGCTGGCAGTTTTTCCATCAGGGCCTCACAGGCCTGTCTGATCACTTTGTTACTCGCCCACAGTCCAGACACTGCAAGGATCAGCAAAAACACCTTGCCAAAATCAAACAAATCGCTGATCGCGGCAATGCCTTCGAGAGTTTCGTTATCCATGTTCTGGCTCCTTAGGCTGCCTGGGCCCTACACGGACCATAATAAGTTCTTGCCCTGTAAAAACGCATTCAGAGTCGGCCACCAGTATGCGTCGATGGCATAGCGGCCATCACTTTCACGCACGATAACGCCCATGTTAATGCCCTGCTTGAGCGCATGCCTTACCAGCGCCTCGGAAAAGTGTGTCGCTTTCATGATTTCCTGAGTGGATAAACGGCGGTGTACTACGATGGCCGATAATACAAAGTAGAGATCATTTTTTAGTGATTTGAGCATGGCGGATTCCGGGCGCTGCGGCACCCCCATTTCGATTACCCGCCCCTTCACCTTGGCGGCGCTGAGCCAGAGCTCGATGGCAACAGCGGGATTACCCGCGCTTTGTTCCCACAGAATATTGAATACCCGCGAGTCGGCACTGCGCACACTACTCGATTCGCTGCTGGCACTGGCCGACAGGAGCAATTCGTTATAACGCAATCGACGCTTGCTGCCCTGGTGACGCGACAGCACCAGACGTCGAATTTCCTGTGGCGACCAACGCGACATACGATAGATATTACTGATGCGCTGCTCACGCGAGAATACACAGCTCAGGTATGACCAACTGGGTGCGTGCATCGACACCACCCAAAAGATATTTTCGAGTTGCGCATTCATGCATTGCATCAGGGTTTTGTAGGCATCAAAACAACCCACTTCGGCCAGAAACAGGTTGTGAGCATCATCAATCACCACCACTCTCGGTTCAAGATTGGCATCGAGTTTTACCAGTTCGCCTACATCGTTGATTTCTTTGAGGTGCAGAGTTTCTGCCAACTTGTCGAGTACAGTTTTGGGCTGCATCGTTTTGGATTCAAAACGAAGATAATCCACCTCTGTGGCATCCCATATGGTATGTAATTTTTTCAGGAAGGTCGTCTTACCACTACCTGCATCGCCCACCAGCATCACCACATTTTCGTCAGTTTTGTCTTTGAACCAATGTTGCAGAGGGGTCAGCAAGCGAGCGGGGTCACCGACCTCGAGCACCATATCATCGCTGGCGGCACGTCGCATCCAGTCTGAATAATTTTCGTCGGGCTCAGCTTCGTCTTCTTCTGCGTCTTCAGCCTTGCTTTCGAGGTGAGCGCGAAGCAACTTAACCGAGAAGGCCCGGTAGCCGTCAAAATTCAGCAACTTCTGGTTCAGGCTGCGCAAGCCATCAACGCTATGCAACAGTAAAAAGCGTACCGGCGTGACGACCTTACGCATTAGCGCCACAAGCAGTGAAGGCTTTTCACCACTTTTCTGCTCGCGACGAAACCAACTGGCACTGACCAAAAAACGTTGCACAGCCTGATCGTGGCGCAATAAAAGCCACTGCAAAGCCCACCACGCAATAAAGACCGTTGCCAGGGCAATGAAAAATCGTAAATAACCACCACCAGTGCCTATACCAAGCCACCAAATGAAACCACATAACAGAATGGCCCAGGCAAATTGATGGCAATCTACGATGATCTGTTTAGCCGTGGCCTGCGGAACAAACTCACCGGCCCGCGAATACGTGCGCGACAACAACCATTCAAATACGATGCGCGTCACCCTGAATAAAGCGTACAGTGCGCCAATAGGCCCTAACCAGGCCAGGATACTCATAGGCTTGGCCAGACCCGCAACCACTTGCGTAATTACCAAAACGATCAGCCAGGGCGCATTGGGTTTAATCAGCCAGAAAACACCCGATACCAATTGCGTACCGGTATCCGATTCAAGGTTCTGCAAGCTGGCCTGTTGCGCCCTGGCGATCCAGGCAGGAATGCTTTCAGCCAGTTTTATGGTTAAAAACAGAGTCAGAAACACCGCAACAACATGCATGGCCCAGGTGCTAAAAAGACTGGCAAGCGCATTCTGTCGTTGATAGTAGCGGTACTCTCGAATAAAAGGAGCCGATACCTGGTCCCATACGTTAGCAGGTGCCGCCAGCGCCTCGGTCAGTAACAGTTCTATAAACTCAGCTGGAGCCACCAGTTCCCCTACAAAAGCGGTCCAACCCTGAGACCAAATCACATCATTACGCCAGTGACTATGCGCCATCACGAGCTCGGCACGCGCATTTATCAGCGCTTCTTGCCAGCTCAGCGCCTGCTCACCAAAGCCCTCCTGAAGCTGCGTCCACTGCATGACCAACGTAACGCGCGGCAGAGCCATGGTTTGTTGCCATTGCTTGTTGGCTGCTTCCAACTCCATTTGCGGCGCCAATATAAGAGGCAGCCACCCCTGCAAAGCTGAGCGGAATTTGGACTGCCAGGATAGCAAGGCCTGCGTTTGTGACGTTGCCGTCACCGCGTCTAAGCTTGCAGACTCTTTACTGGCCTTTTCTACTTCATTAACAACCGCTTCAACACTTTGCCAGGCTCTGATTGCGCGAAATAGAACGCGGAGAACCCCGGCATCCAAATCCAGTAGTTCCGCTTGCAAGTCATGATTACTTAACTGGCTCTGTAACAGGCGATGGTGTTGCTCCAGCCAGGTTTGAGCCAACTCATCGCAAGGTAATGCACTGAGTGTCGCTGTGTAATCACGCGTGAGCGAAGCCTCAATCTGCTGTTTTTGCTGACGCAATAGCGCTCTCGCGGCCACTGCACTGCGTTCAACACCAATGGGTGCCAGAATGCGGGAGATAATGACGGTCTGTTCGGGAAGTCGCCCTGACAGCATCTCACTCAGTGCGGCATTAGACGCCCCCAAGGCCTGCATCTGCTGCTGCCAGGCGGCGTTATCCTGCGCAAGCTGATCGCAATCACGCTCTGAAGCGTGCACCGAAACAAAACTGAATAAGAGAAAAAGTACGCTCGCTAGGAGATAACGACAATGAAGAGTATTCGGCATAGCAGTCCTTGAAAAAAGCCTGACTGGTTCGTTGCGAGTCAGTCAAGGTGCAATGTAAGGCAGCTATTGGGAAAGATCAATGTTTGTAAGGAGTTGGTGGATTTACCTCAGCGCCCCACCAGGCTCTATATATTCGAACACCAAACCACCTTTATCACATGACAAAAACCGATTCGAAATTAATGCGCCCAATACATTTGATCAACATGGGATTCTGGTCAGGGTTATATTCGGCCTGAAAAACATCTGTGCCCAGAAAAAACCAGTTGGAGGCATCTACTTCCTGTTCGCTGTCGTCGGGATCAACAGGTGCTACCGTTTCGTCTATCTGATGCGGATAAATCGTCACCATGTGGTTATTATCCCAACCATCTGCTTCGGCTGTGCGCGCAAATACAACACCTCTCTCGATACTACTTTGCTCGATGGTTCCGATCAGCGTTCTCAGACTAGCCTGCTGTGTATCGTACACGTACTGATAAATCTCATTATTGTGGTATTCGTCGTACTCAACACCGTCTTCTGATAAACAGTGCTCAACCCCCTCGCCTTCGGCGTAAAACACCACATCGGTGTTTGAAAGCCCTAGTGCTTCGCGGCTTGGCGGTACGATCGTTAATTCAAAACTGCCTTCTCCGGTTTCACTGCGCACTTCGATAAAGTAGTTGACGCCAACTTTGGCATTGAGCAGCAAGAATTCGTCAGAGGAGTCACTCTCACTAGAGAGTTCAAAGTTACCCATTTCATCTTCAAGGTAGAGATTCGCGTCACGCGCTTCACTGCTGAGGATAATGGCCACCATCATGTCACTGGAGACCGATAGGCTCATGGGGCGAGGCACGATGGTATCGACTTCACCGCTTACCTTGTAGTTCTCTGCTACGCCCTGATAATCGCTCACCCAGTCGACTTCGGTAAGTTCTGGACCGCTGACATCGCGCCTAATACCATCCTCTGATGGCGACTCACCCTGTATAGCCGTGGTATCGCTGCTCTCCGAACTGCTGCAGGCAACCAAAAAAAGCATAAAGAACAAACATATAAGACGCACTTGTCTTCCCTCTAAAACACCATTCTCCTGCGCTCGACGGCGCCATCGCATTTGCCGCTCTCGTCAGTGAAAGAGCGCACGCGTCGCAACGCGCTGGAGAGTGTAACAAATTGTTGCCAATCAAGTCGGCACCGGATCACAAAGTAGTCTCAGAGAAACCTCTCTCATTGCGTGGCATGTATGGCAGAGCCTGTTATGCTGAGAGCGGGTGTTGACTGATGCCACGTAACACCCAGTATGAGTTCTAAAACGTGTAGCCACTCAGGGAGCCAGAACATGACGCAATCCATTGTGATCACCGGAGCCAATCGGGGTATTGGTCTGTCCTTTTGCCAACTTTATGCCTCTCGGGGTGCGAGGGTGTTTGCCGCTTGCCGAAAGAGCTCACCCAAACTCAACGATCTCAATGCCACCGTTATTGAAGGCGTGGATATCGGCAACCCCGCAGGCGTGGACGTTTTAAAACGGGCAATGACCGGCCAAGGCATCGATCTGCTCATCAACAATGCGGGCATTTTGCGCAACGAAGTGCTGGGAGATATTGACTATAAATCGATTGCCACCCAGTTTCACGTAAACGCCATGGGCCCTCTGCGTGTGAGCGAAGCATTGCTACCCAACATGAACACCTCGGCGAAAATTGCCCTGATCACTAGCCGTATGGGTTCTGTCGCCGACAATACCAGTGGTGGCAGATACGGTTACCGCATGTCCAAATGTGCTTTGAATATTGCGGGTGTGTCTTTGGCGCACGACCTCAAACACAAGGGCATCGCCGTGGGGCTGTTTCATCCCGGATTGGTTGGTACCGAAATGATTGGCGGCCACGGAGATATCGGCCCTGATGAAGCAGCTGAGAGGCTCGCCAAGTGCATTGAAGCGTTGAATCTCAGCAATACCGGCTCGTTTTGGCACTCCAACGGCGAAGAGCTCCCTTGGTAAACCCTAACCATTAAAAGCCTCTTAACTCCAAAAACGTGTCGTAGAGAGCATTTTGAATAGTTGGTTACGCAATGCTCTCCCTCTACTCTCCACAGCAACTATGAGTAGTCTATACTCAGGTTAGAACCAGTTTATAAGTACATAATAAGGCAGTCGCACATTGCAACATATCAACAAAAATAGCTAACTCCCTCAAACAACAGGCATGCGAGGAGAATGGAATGGATGCACCCAACAAAACGGCGAATAAAGATAAAACCGATACCACGTCACAGCCGCAGATAGATCCCGCGACCCAGCTTCAGGAAATTCAAAAGCTGCTGTTTGGCCAGCAAATCGCACAACTCGAAAGCGCTATGCATGACATGCATAAAACCCTGCAGCAGCAATTACAGTCCCTCGATAAAAGCCTGTCGGCCCGCCTCGAAAAACAAACGACTCATTTTAATCACCAGCTGAACGAACTAGCGCAGCATGTCGACGCACTCCATGAGCAACAGCAAAACCGGACAGCATTGACCGAAGATGAAGTTAGCGCTCTGCAACAGTCACTGAGTCAATTGGAGGCTCAAACCGCAGCAGCACACAATGAGCTTGAGCAGCAGATGTGCAGCGAGCAGGAAAAACTGCATAGTCTGATGACCAGGCAACACGAATCGGTTATGGAAGGCGTACAAGGCAACACAGATACACTGCAACAGAATAAGGTTGATCGCCAGTTACTGGCCGACTTGTTTACTCAGGTAGCACAATCCATTCGCGCCTGAGTTGACGCTGCATGAGCCATCATGACGATATAAGAAACGACATAAGTAACGACATGCTCGTGTCTCGGGGGACCGGCGAAGCTGACGCAGCCTATCAAAAGTTACGCACCCTCCTATTGGGTCCCGACTACGAATCGGCCTTGCATGCGTATATCAGCAAAGAAGATGATGCCGAACGCGTGGCCGCTGTGCTCGTCGAGGCAATTCGATTAAGCGCTCGAGACCCAGCATTGGGCAAAGCCTTGGCCCCCGTGCTTAACAAGGCTATTCAGGCCTCTATTGCCAACAACCCGAGCCAAATCACCAATGTGATCTTTCCCATTATGGGACCGGCCATACGTAAGTCGGTGGGTGCCACGCTGCGGGATATGGTTCAAAATCTCAATCGGGTACTGGAACAAAGCCTCAGTGCACGCGGAATCATGTGGCGCTTCAAAGCCTGGCGTGCCGGCGTTTCCTATGGTCGATACGCTATTTCACAAACCCTGCGTTTTCATGTTGAGCAGGTGTTATTGGTTCACCGAGAGACGGGGCTACTTTTGCACTC
>JBFHVM010000121.1:0-9362 GCA_041589495.1 Oleiphilaceae bacterium
GCCTTTGAGGCGCTCCACCGAAGCATCGTTATTAATGCCCACCACTAAACGATCACCCAGCGCTTTGGCCTGCTCCAGATAACGCACATGGCCAGCATGCAGAATGTCGAAGCAGCCGTTGGTGAAGACAATACGTTCCCCCGACATGCGGGCAAACTCAATGTGGCGTAGTACATCGTCAAATGGCGTTTGATAATGCGCTTCGCTGGAGGCAAACAGCAGTTTGTTGGCCGCGCGATAGAGTTCTTCGGGGGATACGGTGGCCGCCCCCAGTTTGGCTACGACGATGCCTGCGGCAATATTGGCGACCTTGGCGGCTTCGGGCAAGGCTAAGCCGGCCGCAAGCATTACTGCCAGCGTAGCGATCACGGTGTCGCCCGCGCCGGTGACGTCGGCCACTTCGAGCACCTGTGCCGGCATATCGACTTTTTGTTCGGGGCTGATTACCGACATGCCCTGTTCGCTGCGGGTAAGCAGCATGGCATCGAGTCCGCAGCGTTGCAGAATGTCGCGGGCACTTTGCTGAATCTGTAACTCGTCGCTGACTTGGCCGCCGGCTTCGATAAATTCTTTTTTGTTGGGCGTAATGACGGATGCGCCGCGGTAGAGCGATAAATCCTTGGATTTGGGATCAACCAAAACGGGCTTGCCCTTGGCGCGCGCGGTAGTAATCATCTCGCCCACAGCACCCAGTGAGCCCTTGTTGTAATCCGAGAACACCACCAGATCATGCGCGTCGACGAGGCGCTCGAATTCGGCCTTCACTGCCTGTGCGTGCTCGTT
Source organism: Oleiphilaceae bacterium (assembly GCA_041589495.1). Classification (GTDB taxonomy): domain Bacteria; phylum Pseudomonadota; class Gammaproteobacteria; order Pseudomonadales; family Oleiphilaceae; genus PZPK01. Next base: position 784 of record JBFHVM010000121.1, read on the forward strand.
GGCAAAGGCTTCTTCAAAGTCCAGGCGCACCACCTGCTGATGACGGCTGATCACGCGTAGTTTGGTGATGGTAGGTTGGTCGTTTTGGCGAATTAGTGCGGAGCTGATTTTTTCCTGCTCGAGAATGCTTTCGATGAGGTCGGCGTTATCGTCGTTACCAACAATACCAAGTAAGGTTACCTTGCCATCGAGATGAGCGATATTGCGGGCCACGTTGGCCGCGCCGCCGATCTTGTCGTCGAGATCTTCAATTTTGACCACAGGCACCGGGGCTTCTGGTGAAATACGGTGGGAGTCACCTTGCCAGTAGCGGTCGAGCATCACATCCCCAACCACCAGAATGGAGTGTTGAGACAGGTGTTTAAAAGCCGAAATATCGAACATGGTGCCAGTCTGTGCCTGCGTGGGTAAACAAGCGCGCTAGCTTACCGCAAAAGCGTCTGGGCATACAGAGTCAATGGCAATGGCTAGTCGGCCTGTGTGCTGCCCGATGATTGTTGCAGCGTCCACAGGCAAGCGTATTTGTTGAAGGTATATACGCTCGATACCCAGGCCAATAACAGGCCATGTTTCCCTTCGGTGAACCCACGTTGCAGAAGATATTTGCGCAGAAACATACCCGCAGTGTGCAGCGCAATGCCTCCCAACGACGTACGCTTACCGCGACCATGGCGCTCCTCTGCCCAGGCCTGGGCATAAGACAGCGATTTGGCCATAAAACCCTGATAGCTGTCGGTAGTGTAGTGGAGCAAATGGCCTTCGAGATCCACCATGCGCGCCTCGTCGCAGGCGACCTTTTCATGCACCATGGCATTGTTGTAGGCATAACGTTTGGCGTGATAAAGGCGCGCAACGCGATCCGGATACCAGCCGCTGGTTTTGATAAAACGGCCAAAAAAATCGCTCAGTCGATTGAAGCGGAAGACGGTATTCGCATCGGGGGACAGCAGCGCGTTTTCGATGCTCTGACGCAATTGAGGTGTGACGCGTTCATCCACATCGATCATAAATATCCAATCGTGCGAGGCGTATTGCTGCGCGCGCTGGCGTTGCGGGCCAAAGCCCGGCCAGTCGTCGCTTTGATGGACGGTGGCTCCGGCTTTTTTGGCGAGCGCGACAGTGCCGTCACTGCTGCCACTATCGAGCACAATGATTTCATCGGCCCAGCGTATGCTGTCCAGGCAGGCTTCGATATGCAGTGCGGCATTCTTGGTGATGAGAACGGCGCTCACGGGCTCTCGCTTCATGGTGTCTCCTTGTCAATGCGAGGCAAGCTTAACCAGAGTGTTGTGGCTTGTCTAATACGCGGAGGGTTTTCGACAGCAAGGCAAGTGTCGCCTATATTTGATCTACCAAATGACCGGGAAAGAGCGCCCTTGTTGCTGGAGCGATTATCATGATCAATCTCTGTTGCCCGTCACGCCTCCCATCCTCATGCAGGCCGCGCCTCGCAACGCTGGCCCTGATACTGTCTTTGCTGTGCAGTGGTGGCGCTTTGTCTGCCGAACCCATCCGCATTATCACCAACAACTGGAGCAGTCAGATCGTACTAGCCCATGTGACGGCCGAAATCTTCCGTCGTCAGGGCTATGAGGTGCGATTAATGCCAATGAGCATCGATCAGCAATGGGGGGCGCTGGCGTATGGTCATGCGCATGTGCAGGTTGAGGTGTGGGAAGGGACCATGGCCGATATGTTTTCCCGTATGCTTAACGAGGGTGCCATTATTGATGCCGGCCAGCATGCCGCCTTAACGCGAGAAGACTGGTGGTATCCGGCGTATGTCGAAGAAGTCTGTCCCGGTTTGCCTGACTGGCGCGCTCTGCGTGAGTGCGCAGCGCTGTTTGCCCTGCCAGATAGTGACGGCGAGGGCGTATATTTTGCCGGCCCCTGGGAAAAACCCGATGCGGCGCGTATCCGCGCGCTGGATATGGGCTTTCGAATACGTCAACTGGCCAGCGGTGATGAGCTCTGGGTAGAGTTGGAGCGGGCCATGCAGCGGCAGCGTCCGGTGGTACTCTTCAACTGGTCACCCAATTGGGTGGAATCGCGCCATCCAGGCAGTTTTGTTGACTTTCCCGCGTACGAGCCAGCCTGCGAAAAGGATCCGGGCTGGGGGGTGAATCCAACATTCACATACGACTGTGGTAATCCTAAAGATGGCTGGTTAAAAAAAGCCGTGTGGGCCGGCATGCCGGCGCGTTGGCCCTGTGCCTATTTTATTGTTGAAACGATGAGTTTAAGTAATGCGCAGCTGGCTGTAGCGGCAGCCTTTGTAGACGTCGATGGACTGAATTTCGTTAGGGCTGCTGAACGTTGGATGCAGGATTATCAGGCGCTTTGGGAGTCGTGGGTGCCCAAGGAGTGTAAGCGTGGCTGACAACGAAGCAAATAACGAAGCAGATAAGGCATCTCAGAGCGAGAAACAGGCGGTGCCGGGTTCTCTATCTCAGCAACTCATGCGTGTGGTATTTGGGCTCTATTGCCTGGTCGCGTTGGTGGTCACCTCGGTACATATGGTGCAAGAGTATCGCCACACGCACGAGGCGGTGCAGCGTGAGTTGGCATCTTATCAGCAAATTTTTGGATCGGTGCTGACCAGAGCTATGTGGGACCTGGATCGCGATCGCCTCACCGATATCGCCGATGGGTTGCTGCAGGTACCGATCATCACAGGGGTCAGTATCGACCGATTGCGTCAGGGCAAGGCGCAAGCCATGGTGCATCGAGGTACGGTGATCTACAAAGATGAAGTACAAATGGTTGATGGCGCGGGAAATTTGCAAACCATTGGCCAGGAGCCCGGTACCTTATTGGTGCATCGATTTCCCATTGTGTTCGACGTAGAAGATACCCAGATCAACCTTGGTACTGCCACACTGTATTCATCAAGCGATGTGGTGTTCGAGCGGGTGAGGTTGGGTTTCACGTTTTTGATCGTCAATGCCCTGATCAAAGGCGTCGCCCTGTGGATGATCTTTCTATGGGTGAGCAAGCGCATGTTGCTCCGTCCCCTTGCGCGACTCACGCAAAGTCTGAAAAAACTGCATTTCGACAAACTCGAGGATTGTGAGATCGACCTTGATCTCAAACAGCGCAATGAGCTTAGTGTGATTGAGGAGTCCTTTCAGAAGGCACTTACCGCCTTGAGGGCTGCATACGAAGAAATTACGCAACTGAATACAGGCTTGGTCCAGCAGGTAGAGGCGCGCACTCAGGAGCTGACCGAGGCGCAAACGCTGGCTTCGGCGTCGATGCAGGCCAAGAACGACTTTCTAGGCAAAATGAGTCATGAGTTGCGCACGCCCATGCATGGGGTAATGGGAATGTTGAGCCTGCTTGAAAACGAACAATTGAGTGCCGAACAGTTTCGTAAAGTAAGGTTGGCCAAGGCCAGTGCCGAGTCGTTGTTGGCCCTCATTAACGACGTGCTGGATTTTTCCCGCATGGAATCCAATCGTCTGGTGTTGGAGCAGCACGACTTTGATCTGGTGCGTTTGGTATCGGAATTAAGTGAACAAAACGCCTGGCGCGCAGAAGAGAAAAATATTGAGGTAGTGCTCGATCTTGCCGAGCTCAATCATCACTGGCTATTTGGCGATGCCGGCCGCCTGCGGCAAATACTGGAGATCCTGATCGATAATGCTATTAAATTCACGGATAGCGGACACATCATGTTGTCCGCAGCTTCCCGGGATGTGGGAGCGCGGGTGATGCTGACCCTGTCCCTCGAAGATACCGGTATTGGAATCGCTCCGCTGCATGTGCAGGATATTTTCTCCCCCTTCATGCAGGTAGATGCAGGGAGTACCCGCAAGTATGGCGGGACAGGCCTGGGGCTTTCCATTGCACAGCGTCTTGCGCAACTCATGCAGGGCGATATTCAATTACATAGTGTTCCGGGCAAGGGCAGTCGCTTTGAGGTATGTGTGTACCTGTCTTCCAGCAAACGGGACGAAAAGCTTTACAGTAGCCAGGTATTACAGGGCAGGAGTATTCTCCTAGTGGTGGATAGACAAGCCAGCCAACAAGCTCTGATGCGCCAGCTCAAAGTCTGGGGGGCAGAGGTGCACAATCTGTCTACCATTTTACTGGAGCGGTCGCCCAGTGAAAGAATTGAGGCCATTATTCAGGGGCATCATTACGATGTCGTATTACTGGATACGGCCATCAATAACTGCGAGGTGTTGATGGCCCTGTTAAAGCACCACTTACGTAAGCAAAACCCGGAGTGGGTTTTATTGCAATCCTCGCGTTCCTTCACCGTTAGCCTGACCGATCTGGCTCTGGATTCGGTCAGCACTATCGCCAAGCCCGCTACGCCTGATGACCTGTTTCGCACGCTGGTGGCCATGGGCGACTGTGACGAACTCGATTCCGAAGAGTCGCTATTGGTGGAGGAATCTCTGTTGCCAGAGCATCGTAAAATCAAGTGGCCAGCTAAAACCCGCATACTCGTTGTGGAAGATAACGTGGTGAATCAGCATGTGGCGAAAGGATTGCTGGATAATCTGGGGTTGCCTTGTGATATGGCTGATGATGGACGACAGGCGATCGCCCAACTGTGCGCTAATGCCGATGAACCTTATTCCCTGGTCTTAATGGATTGCCAGATGCCTGTGTTGGACGGTTACGATACCACTCGCGCAATCCGAAATGGCGAGGCCGGTGAGGCTTATCGGGATATCACTATTGTGGCTCTCACGGCTAATGCCATGGAAGGGGACAAAGGGCGCTGCCTGGATATGGGAATGAACGATTACCTGTCTAAACCACTGGAACCCGATACTTTGCGCGTCACGCTGGAACGCTGGCTGTTACCGTCTCATGTGAGTTAGCTGAAGGCTGGGCGACAAAAGCCCAGGCATCCACTGGATAGAAAGCCGTTCTGGGCTATCTTTAGTGTAAATTCGACAGCCATGCATCGCATGGATTTCTTTTTGACTGCTTGTAATGGGTTTACGCTTGCGAATTAACCGGATTGCATTACTTCTGACTGGCTTTTCAGGCACCTCTACAGCTTGGGCAAGCACTGCTTCGCCAGCCATGCCGCTGATGCTTGGTTTGGTCGTGGGCCTCGTTGTTACAGGTTTGGTGTTGCTATGGCGTTACGCGCGAAACAGCGGTCAAACATCGCCCGATTTGGCGCGTGTGATGTTGGCTGCGTTGGCTCTGATCGTGCTTACTCTTGCCTTAACCCTTTGGTTTGCATGGCAAAGCTACACCGCACATGCTGAACGCAATAGATTGAATGCTGCCGAGAGTCTCGAAACGGTACTGCATACCACGCATCAGGCATTGGAATATTGGGTAGAGTCGCAGGCGGCGGGGCTGCAAGCTCTGGCCTCTACCTTTCATGTGCGTGATCAGATTATGGGCTTGTTGCGTATTTCTCCTTCTTCGCAAACGGTATACGCCAGTGAGCAAAAACGCTTACGTGATTACTTTTACGGTTTAGAGACACCCTCCGAAGTTGCCGACTATTTTGTGTTGGCCGCCAATGGCACTACTTTGTTCTCAAGACGAGAAGGCGATTTGGCTCGCCCTCACCCCATAGCGCGAAACAGGCCTGATCTTATGCAGCGTGTGCTGCAGGGGGAGCATGTGCTGGTGCCTCCCATGCCGGCGCAAAACGAAGATTCAACCAGGCCGCATATTGCCGGCTTTAGTGTGCCCGCCACCATGTTTTTAGCCGTGCCGGTATGGGGAGAGGGGAGTGAGGTGGTCGCGGCATTGGTCAAACGACTGGATCCCCTCGGTGAGTTTTCACAAATTTTGACGAAAGGGCGATTGGGTCAGACCGGGGAGACCTACGCAGCCAGTCAGGACGGGCGCATGCTGTCGCAAAGTCGTTTTATTAAAACAATGATACAAATGAAATTGCTGATGCCGGATGAGTCCAGCGTGCTCTCTATCCTGCTAAAAGACCCCGGGCCTGATCGTGCTGGCTTGCAACGTTATCGTGCGGGCGATAGCGATTCGTTGCCTTCTACTCACGCGATGGCGCAGTTAGAGCTCGGGCTTGGCGGTACTCAGGTAACGGGATATCGAGACTATCGTGGTGTTCCCGTGTTTGGCGCGTGGCTATGGGACGAGCGTTTGGGTATCGGATTGATCACCGAAATTGACAAGGCCGAAGCCCTTAGAGATGTGGATCAACTGGCGCAACAGTTTCTTGTGCTGGCGGGGCTCATGATGTTGATTGTGCTGATGGCCGGCATAGCTCTCCTGTTAATAGGGGTTTCTTCGGAGCGGCTGGTGCAGTTACTGAATCGCCAGCATAAGGCGCAATTGGCGGCGGAGTCCGACGAGCTGAACGAGCAACTGGAACGTTTACGCGAGTTACTGATGCGGCTTCCTGCTCCGGTGTATCTGCGTTCCGAAACGGGAGAGCTTAGTTTGTGCAATGAACGGGCTTTGGAACTGCTGAATATTTCCCCGGGTACGGATGAAGAAGAACAAAGCAGCCCGGCGACGCACCTTATGCGAGAGCTCGATGACAATGTCTTTGCGCAAAAGATGGCCAGTGAGGGAGAAATAGATATACGTACTCCCGATGGGGACATAAGGAGCTTTTGGTACAGTAAACAATTGCTCAGCGTGAGTAATGCCGATGATGTAGAGCAGTATTATGTGTTGAGCTACACACAGGACATCACTCGTTACCGTTTCGATGAGCTGCAGTACAGTGAACAGGCGCAACTGAAAATGCGTAACCTGCATTACATGCAAAGCCTGCTCGATTCGGCCAATTATTCCATTATCGCCACTGATGAGGTGGGAACGATAAAGATCTTTAATAAAGCGGCGGAGCATCTTCTTCAATACCGCGGTGCCGAAATGATCGGTAAGCTTACACCCGCTGTTTTCCATGACCCGACTGAAGTCGCGATGCGGCGTCAGCTCTTGGAACAGGAGTTGCGTTGTACCTTTCAAAATGATGTTGAAGTGTTTGTTGCCAAGGCCCGATTGGGCTTTCAGGATGAGCAGGAATGGACCTACATTCGCAAAGACGGTCAGCGTGTCCCGGTATTGCTATCGGTAAGTGCGGTGCGGGATGCCAGTAATCAGATTACCGGTTTTTTGGGTATCGCGACCGACATATCAGAGCGTAAACAGATGCAACAGGCGCTGATCGATGCCAAAGAACAAGCAGAAATTGCCAACTTGGCCAAGAGTGAATTTCTGGCCAGCATGAGTCACGAAATTCGCACACCCATGAATGGTGTCATGGGAATGCTGGGCTTGGTACTGCAAACCTCGCTCGATAACAACCAGCGTCATAAGCTCGAGGTGGCTCAGCAAAGTGCGCAATCTCTGCTGGGCATTATTAACGACATTCTCGATTTCTCCAAAGTTGAAGCCGGTAAGCTGGAACTGGATAGGGTGCCTTTCGATATTCGTGCCCTGTTTGACGACAGTGTCAAAGCACTGGCAGTTAGGGCAGAAGAGAAAAAAGTCGAGCTGTTCATGGATATGACGCGTGTGCGCGTCGAATATGTAGAAGGTGATCCGGGGCGATTACGTCAGATATTTAATAACCTCTTGTCCAATGCCTTAAAGTTCACCAGCGAGGGTGAGATTATAGTGCGTATAGCAACGCGTTTTTACGATGAAGCGCATTATCAGCTCACCTGTTCAGTGAGTGATACAGGGATTGGCATACCCGCAGAAAAACACGAATACCTGTTTGAATCCTTTACTCAGGTGGATGCTTCCACCACTCGGCAATTTGGCGGAACCGGGCTGGGGCTTGCCATCTGTAAAAAACTGGTCGAGTTGATGCACGGTAGTATCAGTGTCGAGAGCCAGCCTGGTGAGGGCAGTACATTTCGTTTTAACGTGCTGCTCGAGCGTCATGCCGGAGAAACAGAGCGATTGCCAGAGCTGGATCTGCATGGCCGTGAAGTGCTTATTGTTGATGATCAGGCGACCAACCGTGAGATCTTGCGTGAGCAGCTAAAAATTTGGGGGGCGAAAGTATCCGAGGCCGCCGATGCAGAGCAGGCCATGACCGTCTTTCGTGAGCAATGCACTATCGGGCAACACTTTGCAGTGATCATTCTCGATCAGAATATGCCGAAGGTGGATGGCTTACAGCTGGCGCGCATGCTGCGTGAAGTAGATGAGGGGAGGAGGGTTCCTCTACTCATGCTGACTTCGGTCAGCGCACAGTTAACCGCACCTGAAATGGAAAGTTTGGGCTTTGCCGGCTACCTGACCAAACCCGTGAGCGTATTGGATTTGCATAATGCCTTGCGGGTGATTATTGCCGAGAGTGAGGCTGAAGGGCATTCACTCACAGAGAAAGTGTTGTCGAGTCTGCCGCACATTGAAAGCGAGCAAGCGCGCGCGGCACCCAATCACTGGGGCCTGGGGAATCGCATACTGCTGGTCGAAGACAATCAGGTAAACCAGATGGTTGCTCAAGGCATGATTCAGAATCTGGGCTTGCAGTGCGACCTTGCCGCCAACGGAATAGAAGCGCTGGAGAGCTTAAAGCAAGCTCCAGAAGATGCCCCCTATGCTTTGGTCTTGATGGATTGCCAAATGCCCGAAATGGACGGCTACGAGGCCAC
>JBFHVM010000122.1:0-9344 GCA_041589495.1 Oleiphilaceae bacterium
ACTTACGTTCAGTACCGCATCTTTCACCGCATAGATCTCACGAATGGAGTGCGCAAAGTTGAAGGACGAGGTTCCATCAAGGCCTGACAGATCACCACGCTTATTGTGGATTGTCATGTCAGAGATTTGAACACCGGCAATATCCAGATACAAGTCCATGTCAGTGATCATGAAGTAAGTGCCCCAAGTAATCTTGGAGTCAGCTTTACCTGTGTTACCACCCAAAGGACCGGAACCATCGAAGCCATTACCATTGTTTTCGATGTGCAGATCCTCAGGCCCCAGATAACCCTGAATACCGATTTGGCTGATCAGAGTCGTCGTACCCACTTCACCTTCGTGCAGACCTGACGAGTGATTTCCATCAATGTCAAGACCCGCCTTACCCAGCTCATACTGTGAGTTAGCCAGACCAATCGCATCAATTTCAAGACGGAAGTCTACCGCATGCTCAAGAATATGCTCTGCTTCTTCGTAGGTATCATTAACGAAGCCACCGTTCGCCTGATACTGCGCATAACCACCTTCGTTCGCCCAACCATCAGTGAAGTCAAAGTGAATAACCAGATCACCATCACCGTAGGTTTTCTTGTCATCAATCGCCAGGTTGCCACGCGTCACGTCAACGCCATTAGCAATCTGTTGAAAGGTCGCCACGTCAGCGGTATTCCCCTCATCGATGTAAAGCTGAGCGATATCGCGCATATTGGAAAAACCATATGCGAGCAGATTATCGTTGTTATCGGTACCATCACCGGCAATATCTACTTCAAGACGCAAGTTATCGAGCATCTGATTGGCAGGATCACCAGTACCATTACTGAAGCCATTACCACCCATTCGAATACCTTGAATGAGCAAGTAGCCCGCATCTTTATACGCGAACTCACCGATTTCCCACTGCGACTCAACGTCAATGGTCAATCCAGCCTGACCCGTCACATCCTGCAGACCGGAATCGTCCAGCATCTTTAATTCGGCGGAAGCTCCAGTAGAGACGGCAGCAATCGCGGCCGACAGAGCTAATTTATTCAGGACTTTCATTATGATTTCATCCCCAGTTCATTTTTATTAAAATATTCCACATCCAGTTGGAAATTCTTTGGATCGAGGTTAATACAAAGATACAAACAATACAACTTTCTTTACAAAAAATGAGAACTCGTCACCTTTGAATTATCCTGCCCTGCGGAGTAAACCCACCCCGATAAAAACACACAATAAAATCGGGATAAGCGTTGCAAACACAGGATCAAAACCAAACACCACACTGGACGGCCCCAACAGATCCTGCACATACTTGAACAACAAGCCAACCACTACACCACAGAATATTCTGAACCCCATGGTGACAGACCGCAACGGCCCAAAAACAAACGAAATTGCCACCAGCACGAGAGCCATAGTGGCTAGCGGTTGCAATGCTTTCTTCCAGAAAGCCATCATATAGTTCGCCGCACTCAAGCCCTGCTCTCCGAGATAACCAGCATAAGACAACAGCCCCGAGATGGATAAATTTTCAGGCTTTAGAATCAGAACACTCAAAACCTCCGGCGTGAGACTGGTCTGCCACACATAGAATGGCTCGAAACTCACCTCCACACTATTCGCCGCAAACATAGACTGCTCGACATCACTCATGATCCACTCACCCCGCTGATAAATTGCACGACGCGAGAAGCGGGATGACACCATCACCCCAGCCTCATCCAACTCATAGAGTGACACTCCATGCAAGACACCATTGGGTTCCACAGCATTAAAATGCATAAAAATGGCTCCCTCCCTGTGCCAGACTCCACGTTGAGAAAACACTACTTGCTGAGCACCCTGAGCAACCGCGCGCTGACTCTGAGCAACCTTTTCGGTGTAAGGCGCCACGTACTCACCCAACAGACCACCAATGACAACAAAAATGATGGCAGGCTTCATTGCCGACCAGACAATGCGCAGCGTAGACACACCCGCCGCACGCACCACCACAAGCTCACTATTTTTGGCCAAGGCCCCCAAACCTATCAGGCACCCCATAAAAGCAGCCAGAGGAATGTAGTCGTATATACGTCGGGGAAGCGTAGTGACGACAAACTTGAAGGCCTGCCAGGCCTGATAGTCATTCTTAAGTTCTTCCATTTCAGCGATGAGCGCAAAAATGAAATCCAATGAAAGCACGACAGCCAGGACCAGCAGCATCGCCCCCGAAACCGAAGCCACAACATAACGGTCAAGTCGCCGCATGCGACCTCCCAATCAATTGCCTGATAGCCGAAGCCAGCTGCTGCCGCCCAAGCAAACAACACGACAGGATCAAAAAGGCACTATGCACCCACCATAGCGCATACTCCGAGACATCACCCTTGGCAATTTCCTTGCGGGCAACAATAAGCAACCCCAAATACAACACGTAAGTCATCATGGCAGGAAACAAATGAAAAAAGCGACCTTGGCGAGGATTAACCCGACACAGCGCTAATGCCAGCAAGGTTACCACTGGCACAAGAACAGGAAGCGCAACCCGCCAATGAAAGATAGCCCTTAATTCAGGGTCATCAGACTCCAAAAGTTCAAGAGTCGGTATGGCTTCTTCTTTGACTGAGCGTTTTTCGGCATCTGGCTGTTCGATGCGAATACCATATGTATCAAACTCCAGCACCTGATAATTTCCCGTACCAGCTTGTCCCTCATAGCGACGCCCCGACTCCAGAACAAGAAAGCGCTCTCCGGTCTCGGCATCAATTTCCTGATACCCCTTACGCGCATAGATAAGACTAGCGCCTTGCCCGGTACGCGAAGGTTCGGAAATAAACACACCATACATAGTTTTTTTGTCGTCGCTAAGCGCCTCTGTATACGTAACCCTGCTGCCTGATTTGAGTTTCTGAAAACGCCCCGGCATGAGCATTTCGAACTCGGTGAGTCGCGACTGCTCCTCAAAAATACGCTCTACCTGCTGCATACCCGACGGCGACATCCACAAACTGAGCGCTGCAACCACCGCCGCGACCAACACACTCATCAACAAGGTATCGCAACGCAGTCGTGATTCACTGTAACTACAGGCATGCAACACCGTCATCTCGCTTTCGAGATACATGCGACCATAAGCGAGAAGAATGCCTATAAAGAAACCCAGTGGCAGAATTAACTCGAGAAAACCGGGCATGCGGTACGCCATAATACTGAACAGCACATCGGGCGAAAGACCACCCGAAGCAGCCTGCGCCAGATACTTGATGAAACGCCCACTCATAAACACGAGCAGTAGAATAAGCGTCACCGCGAGCATCGTGGTTAGCACCTGACGAAATAAATAGCGAAATACAATCAATACCGTGCCTGCAAATTTACTGTCGATCTAATTACCGAGGCGGCAATTCTAAACACGCTCCCTTACACATTCCAGAGAGAATACACCAAAACATTGAAGGCAAAAGCCTCCATCTACTACACTTGCCGCATAGAACAATGATCATTCAGCGCTAAGGAACACATCCAGCATGATAAAAACTTCCCTGTCCACAAAATCCCTGCTCGACATCAACAGCGACTGCCTGTGCATCCCCTATCACACCGACATTAAACTTGGCGCAGGTGGCAAAGCACTCGACGAGAAACTCGATGGGCTGATCAGCAAAAAGATCAAGCAGTACCATTTTAAAGGACAAAATGGTGAGTGTTGCGAAATCGCCTTGGCCAGCGAAAAAACCGAACGGGTAATTCTGGTCGGCATGGGAGAAGCCAAAACACTGAACGCCGATCAAAGCAACAAGGCACTCCAGTCATTGGCGAAAAACCTGATCAAGCTGCCCTACAGCAAAGCGGCATTTGCTCTAGACGAGCTAGCTGAAACACTCCGCAGTGATGCCCTGCGCCAGCTCATCCAACAACTGGCTGATGCGCAGTACAAGTTCGATGCTTATAAAAGCAAAAAGAGCGATCCGGCCCGCTTGCGTGAACTGAGCATTGTTGCCGACAAGGGTCAGCACAGCGCACTGAAGAAAGTCATCAGCTACACACAAGCCCTTAGCATTGGCATGGCGACCACAAAGGATTTGGGCAATCAACCGGGCAATGTCTGCACGCCTTCGTTTTTAGCCGACACGGCTAAAAAGCTGGCCAAAGACTGCGACGCCATGAGCGTAAAAGTGCTCGAAGAAAAGGACATGGAAAAACTCAACATGGGCGCCTTCCTCTCCGTCTCCAAGGGCAGCTCCGAGCCAGGCAAACTGATCATTCTGGAGTATAAGGGTGGCAACAAAAAAGATGCACCTCACGTACTGGTAGGAAAAGGCATTACCTTTGATACTGGTGGCATCAGCCTCAAGCCCGGCGCGCAAATGGATGAAATGAAATACGACATGTGCGGTGCAGCCAGCGTATTAGGTGTAATGACTGCGCTTAATGAACTGCGCCCTAAAATGAATGTCATTGGCGTGATCGCCGCGGCCGAAAACATGCCTGCCGGTAACGCTTCCAAACCGGGCGATATCGTCACCACTTCTTCGGGCCAGACAGTCGAAATCCTCAACACCGATGCCGAAGGCCGATTAGTGCTTTGTGATGCTCTCACTTATGTGGAACGATTCAAACCCGCCTCCGTGGTGGATATCGCCACTCTTACCGGCGCCTGCATCATCGCTCTGGGCCACCACACCTCAGCAGTCATGAGTAACGATCAGGAGCTGGCAGACGCCCTGCTTGCTGCAGGTCAACAAGCACAAGACAAAGCCTGGCAACTGCCACTATGGGACGAATACCAGAAGCAAATTGACAGCCCTTTCGCAGACATGCAGAACATCGGCGGCAAAGGCGCAGGCTCGATCACCGCAGGCTGCTTCCTGGCCCGCTTCACCAAGGCCTATAAATGGGCACACTTGGACATCGCGGGTACAGCATGGGTGTCCGGCGGCATGGACAAGGGCGCCACCGGCCGCCCCGTCCCCCTGCTCATGCAATACCTGACGAACCAGCTTAACGCCTAATGCATCAGGCTGACATCTACCTGCTGCAAAGCCCTGCACTTTCAGACCAGCTTGTATTCTGTTGCAAGCTGGCCGAAAAAGCCTTTCAGCAAGGACTAAAAATGCACATACAGACCCGCGAGGCCTATCAAAACGAGGCTCTCAACGAACGCCTGTGGGATTTTCGCTCCGACAGTTTTTTGCCTCATGCAGTGGGTCAGGGCGAATATCAAAACCACCCCATTACGATCGATGTGAACAGCAGCAGCCAGGGCAATAGCGGCCATCGTGACCTGCTGATTTTGCTGAGTCCACAACTGCCAACGAATGCCGACAGTTTTGGCCGCGTCGGCATAATCGTATGCAATGATGCGGAGGACATTCAGCAAGCAAGACTCACCTATAAGCAACTCAGCGAGCAAGGCCTGACCGTGAATATCCACGACTTTCGCCAAAAATAATCCAAATAGCACGCTCCGTGGGCGATTATGCCCCTCGCACGCCTAGCCCTTCTTTCCGCGCCTCATATATAATGCGCCCCTCTTTTTATGTTTATTCATTCACTTTCAAACACAGACAGACTGCCCTGCTATGGAAAAAACCTATCAACCCGGCGACATTGAACAATCCTGGTACCAAACCTGGGAGCAAGAAGGCTATTTTAAGCCGAGCGGAAACGGCACGCCCTACAGCATTATGATTCCGCCACCGAATGTCACCGGCAGTCTGCACATGGGCCACGCGTTTCAGGACTCCATTATGGATGCCCTCACCCGCTACCACCGCATGAAGGGCAACAACACTCTGTGGCAGGTGGGTACCGATCACGCAGGTATCGCCACCCAAATGGTGGTGGAGCGTAAGCTGGCTGCCGAAGAAGGGAAGTCCCGCCATGATCTGGGGCGCGACGCCTTCCTAGACAAAATTTGGGAATGGAAGGAACACTCCGGTGGCACCATTACACGCCAGCTGCGCCGCTTGGGCGCATCGGTAGACTGGGACCACGAACGCTTTACTATGGACGAAGGCTTCTATAAAGCGGTGCAAGAAGTTTTTGTACGACTGTATGAAGACGATCTCATCTATCGCGGTAAACGACTAGTGAACTGGGACCCGAAACTGCACACCGCCATTTCGGATCTAGAAGTCGAAAACAAAGACAAGCAAGGCAGCCTCTGGCACTTCCGCTACCCGCTGGCTGATGGCTCCCGCACAGCAGAAGGAGCTGACCACATTGTGGTAGCCACCACACGCCCCGAAACTATGCTGGGCGATACCGCCGTGGCTGTGCACCCTGAAGACGAGCGTTACCAAAACCTCGTTGGCAAATTCGTACTGCTACCTTTGGTCAACCGCCGCATTCCCATTGTTGCCGACGAATACGTTGATCGCGAATTCGGCACCGGTTGCGTGAAGATCACCCCAGCCCACGACTTTAATGATTACGACCTGGGGAAACGCCACGACTCCGTACTCATCAACATTATGTCGAAAGACGCCACCATTCTGGAGCAGGCGCAAATCTTCAACTTCGATGGCTCTCAGAGTGAAGCCTTCGATACCACTCTGCCCACCGCGTATGCCGGCCTGGATCGCTTTGAAGCGCGCAAGCAGATTGTGGCTGAGTTCGAGCAACTTGGCCTGCTCGAAAAGATTGATGATCACGCATTGAAAGTTCCTTACGGTGACCGTTCCGGCGTCGTCATCGAACCCCTATTGACCGACCAATGGTTCGTGCGTGCCAAGCCGCTAGCTGAGCCGGCCATTGCCGCCGTGGAAAATGGCGATATTCAATTCGTACCCAAGCAATACGAAAACATGTATTTCTCCTGGATGCGCGACATTCAGGACTGGTGTATTTCACGTCAGTTGTGGTGGGGCCATCGTATTCCTGCCTGGTACGACGACAGCGGCAAGGTGTATGTCGCCCGCACCGAAGCCGAAGCCCGCAGCAAATACAGCATCGCCGACGATGTAGCGCTGATGCAGGACGACGACGTACTCGACACCTGGTTCTCCTCTGCCCTGTGGACCTTTGGCACCCTGGGCTGGCCCGAAGCCACCGAGCGCCTGCGCACCTTCCATCCAACCGATGTGCTGGTCACCGGCTTCGACATTATCTTCTTCTGGGTCGCCCGCATGATCATGATGACCATGCACTTCATTAAGGACGACGAGGGCAAGCCGCAAGTGCCCTTCAAGTACGTCTACGTGACCGGCCTGATTCGTGACGAAAATGGCGACAAGATGTCCAAGTCCAAGGGCAACGTACTCGACCCACTGGATATGATCGATGGTATCGCGCTGGAAGACCTGGTCGAAAAGCGCACCGGCAACATGATGCAGCCCCAGCTGGCCGAGAAAATTGCCAAGCGCACGCGTAAAACTTTTGCCGAAGGTATTTCCGCCCACGGCACCGATGCCCTGCGTTTTACTCTGTACTCGCTGGCCTCCACCGGTCGTGACATTAACTGGGATATGAAACGCCTCGAGGGCTACCGCAATTTCTGTAACAAGATCTGGAACGCGGCTCGCTATGTTCTGATGAACACCGAAGATCAGGACTGCGGCCAAAGTGGTGGCGACGTCAGTCTGTCCCTTGCGGACCGCTGGATTATTTCGCGCCTGCAGCAGGTCGAAGCCACTATCGAAAAACAGGTGGGTGATTTCCGACTCGATCTCGCCTCACACAGCCTGTACGACTTTATCTGGAATGAATACTGCGACTGGTATCTGGAGCTGTCCAAACCCATTATCAACAGTGGCGATGCAGCCGCACAGCGTGGCACGCGTCGCACATTAGTGCGTGTACTTGAGGCTATTCTACGACTGGCGCATCCATTTATTCCCTTTATTACCGAGGAAATCTGGCAGCGTGTGGCTCCTCTGGCCGGAAAGGAAGGCGCCACTATTATGACGCAGGCCTATCCTGAAAGCGATGTCAGCAAGATTGACAAGCTGTCGCTGGGTGACGTGCAATGGCTGCAGGATGTGATCATTGCCATTCGTAATATTCGAGGCGAGATGGACATCTCTCCCGCCAAGGCCATCCCGGTATCCCTGCGTCACGGCAATGCTGATGACAAGCGCCGCTTTGAAGAAAACCGCAGCTACATTACTGCCCTGGCCAAGCTCGAAAGCCTTGACTGGCTCGGTGATGCCGAGCCCCCATTGAGCGCGACGCAACTGGTAGGCGAAATGGAAGTACTGGTTCCCATGGCGGGCCTGATCGACGTTGAAGCCGAACTCAAGCGCCTCAACAAAGAGCTCGACAAGAGCACCAAAGAAGTGGGCCGCCTGAGCGGAAAGCTCAACAACGAAAAATTCGTGAGCAATGCACCTGCCGATGTGGTCGCCAAAGAAAAAGCCAAACTGGCCGAAGCCGAATCGGCCCAGCAGCGCTTGAGCGACCAAATCGAAAAAATCAAAAACCTCTAGAGCAGGCGGAGCACGTCTAGCGTGATCGCCATACTCGGAGCCGGTGCCATGGGCAGCCGTTGGGCTGCCCACTTAACGTTAAACCCTGCAAACCCTGCACCCAGCTTTGTTGATGACCGGCTTGTCACAACCTCCAAGCGTACACTGCACTTCAGGCCACACGCTTCGACCGGCAAAGCCGATATCACACTGCCTATTGCACACACCACACCAGCACAGTGCCCACCCGCCAAGGTCTTACTGGTGTGTACAAAAAGCTATCAGGCACATGCTGCGCTCAAGCAAACTCTCAAGCACTGGCCAGAACCACCCCCGATATTATTATTTCAAAACGGCATGGGTAGCCAGCAAGCCATTCTGGACAGTTGGCCACAGCTAAATATTTATGCAGCAATCACCACCGAAGGCGCCTTCCGGCCTGAACCTCACTCTCTGGTTCACGCCGGTTTGGGGCAAACCATTATTGGCCCCCTATCCGAAGCAGCTAAGACAAACGGCACAGATGGTCTGATGCAAGAGCTTGCTCCAGCCGGATTGGACCTCTTGGCCGAACAGGATGTCTGGCCCCGCTTATGGCGTAAACTGGTTATCAACTGCGCCATCAACCCCTTTACCGCCTTGTGCCGCTGCAAGAACGGTGAAGTTCCCGAACAGGCGCTGTTCAAACAGTTATGGCCGGAATTGCGACAGGAACTGCAGCAGCTGCTCCAGATTGCTGGCATGATGCCATCACAAGACGAACTGGAACTCATGGTATTTGATGTCATGCGCAATACTGCCGCTAATCGTTCATCCATGCTGCAAGATGTAGAAGCAAATCGGGTCACCGAAATTGACGACATCAATGGCTACGCAGCCCGTGCTTTAAAAGACGCTGGTTTAACCCATCGCACCAATCAACAATTGTGGGAGCAGGTGCGTGCATTGGGGCATTGATCTGGGGGG
>JBFHVM010000123.1:0-9335 GCA_041589495.1 Oleiphilaceae bacterium
AGTACCCGTATCCTGCTCGAAGGCATGTACCGTATGCCCTCCATCAAAGGGCTGCGCATCGTAGAGTCCTTGGGCAATGTTTACGAATACGGCGAGGTCACTGAGCCGCCCAGCCTGCAGACCGACCTGATCTTTAACGGCCAGAACATGGGCCGACTGGAAGTGGACGTGAACGACGACCTGATCACCGGCGGCGTGCTGGAGCAGGTGAAGGTGATCGTGATCAGCTCAGCCGTGATGATTGGCCTGATTGGCTTTGTCTTCAGCATTATCGTTAAAAAAGCGGTGACGCAGCATCTGAGTGAGATTTCCAAGGCTACCTCCGACCCTGATCGGCTGACCACCAAAACCTATAGCCCCATCAAACTCAATCGCGGTAATTATCAGGATGAACTAACCGACCTTGTTGAGGCCCTGAATCAGGGGCAACGGCAAGTGATGGAATTTGCCCTGGCTCGGGAGTCTTACGAGAATCAGCTGGAGTATCAGGCTAACTTCGATGTACTTACCAACCTGCCCAACCGTCGCCACATCGACCGCCATCTGAAGACCGAAATGGAGCGATATCAGGAGAGTGATCACAAAACCAAACTGGCCATGTTCTTCATCGACCTCGACGGTTTTAAAGAGGTGAACGACAGTCTTGGGCACAGCATTGGTGACCGCATTCTGCAGGAGAGCGCCGGCCGCCTGAAGCGCCTGATCGACAAGTACGAGGGCTACGTGGCACGTTTTGGCGGAGACGAATTCATCGCCAGCTTTAATTGTCAGTCGCGCAGCGAAGCCGAAGTGGTGGCTGAAGAAACCATTCTGGTATTCAAGGAAAACTTCAGCATGAACGACAGTCAATTGCAGCTGGGCTGTTCCATTGGCGTCGTACTTTACCCCGAAGATGGTGAGTCCACCGAAGAACTGATACGTAAAGCGGATACGGCCATGTACAAGGCGAAAGAAGCCGGCCGCAACACGTATGCCTTCTTTGATCAGACCATGATGCATAACATCCTGCTGAACAACACCATCAAGAACAAACTGCAAGAAGCCATCTCCAAACAACAGCTCGAATTACACTTTCAGCCCCTCATTAACCTTAAAGACATGTCGATTGCAGGCTTTGAGGCGCTGCTGCGCTGGGAAGATGAAGACTTAGGCAAGGTGCGCCCCGACCTGTTTATTCCCGTTGCAGAAAAGACGGGGCTGATTTTCGATATCGACATCTGGGTATTTGAGCAGGCCATTGAACAGGTGAAGCTCTGGCGTGATGACTTTAATCAGCCTTTCATTGTGTCGGTTAATTTCAGTGCCACCAATTTCCACCATCGCCAGCTCAGCAGCTGGATCAATAAGCACGAGATCTTTCTGCAACGTCTGGATTGGGTGGAACTGGAAGTTACCGAGCGATTGGTACTCGATGATGATCCCGTGGTGCTGCGCGGCATTGAGGCTTTGCTCAAAGCCGGCCTCAAATTCAGTATTGATGACTTTGGTACTGGTTACTCGTCGCTGGGCTATATCAAGAAGTTCAGCCACATTCTGTCGAAGATCAAAATCGACCGCCTGTTTGTGAACGAGCTGATCAAGAGCGACTCGGATCGCGCATTGGTGAAAAGTATTATCACCTTGGCAGATAGTCTGTCGATTGAGGTACTCGCCGAGGGTATTGAATCTCGCAAGCAGGAAGAAGTACTGATTAATCTGGGTTGCGACTTTGCTCAAGGCTTCTTTTATGCCAAACCCTTACCCATCAACGAAATCCCCGACTTCATTAATCGCTGGCACCAGACGCCTCACATCGTTAAGTCTTCAGTAGAAAACTAAGACTCAGCGCGGAAACGACAGCTTCAAGCGCTCGGCAAAGGCAGCTTTGAGGATATCGAAGCTGCCATCGCGGTGCATGTCCGAAAGCACCTTGTTTAAGGTTTGTACGTATTTTGGATTCATTTCGGCATAACACCCCATGGCCCTTACCGTAGTAAAAAAGATCAGCGGCGAAGGACGCAATTCCACACCATATCGTGATGCGATGTAGAGGGCCGACACTTCGTCCGAGGCCCATAGTCCTACGCGATCAGCCAGCAGTTTTTGAATATTAGCCTCATTGGTGGCCGCGTAATCCACATCGAAGCCCAGAGCGGACAGGTACTCGCCTATTCCGCTACCGAGGTAACTACCCAGGCGATAATCTTGCACATCGGCCAATACACGCAGCTCACCAATGTCTTTTTCGGGATGCGGAAAAAAACCATGACGGGAGATCAGCACCGGGCTCACCCACTGAAACTCTACCTCACGCTCCTGGCTGCGCTCGATAGGGAACACGCAGGTATTGTCCTGCTTGAGTGCATGTAACAAAGCTCGCTTGGGAGGCAGAATCTGCATACTGAAGTCAAAACCGGCGCGTTTGAGCAGTGCTTCAACGTAGTCGACCACGAGCCCTTCGGGGCGGTGCTCAACCGGCAACACATAGGGCGAATCCACAAAACTGACCAGATTAATATGCGGCCGCTCTTCAGCATGGCTGGCGGATACCGCGGCACCAATTACCCAAGGCAACAATTGACGCAAAAAGGCTCTTTTACCAGGCACGAATAGCCTCCTGATACGGCAAGGTAACACCCGCAGGATCTTCATCCACAGGGGCCTTGGGAGAGCCAGGCTGAATGAGCCAGTGTGTTCTGGGTTTAAGCTTCGCCAGTTTTGGCGAGCAAGGCCCTGTCATACTGCTGGCCAGCTCAGCCAGCGTGGCATCGAAAGATTCAGCAATGCCACGCATGGCCTCGGATACGGTGAGCTCACCACTGGTGGCACGTCCAACCCACTGCCACCAATGATTGGACAGGCGCGTATAGTCGGGCACATTGGTGCCGGTAGGCGTCCATAAATCACGACCGCGACTGCGGTAAAACTCAACCAGCCCACCCAATTTTGCCGCCCGATCGCTCATCGCTCTGGATTCGATATCACTCAAGCGTACCGGCGTGAGCCCTACCAGCGTCTTGCGCAGGGAAACCGTCTTGGACACCACAAATTGAGCGTATAGCCAAGCGGCTTTCATGCGATCTTTTGGCGTACTTTTGAGGAAGGTCCAAGAACCTGCGTCCTGATATCCCAGCTTCATTCCTTCTTCCCAATACGCACCTTTCGGTGACGGCGCCATACGCCAGCGTGGTGTGCCGTCGGCATTCATAATGGGAGTATCAGGCTCGGTCAGAGCCGCCGTAAAGGCGCTATACCACCATATTTGTTGTGCGATATTACCTCTTTGCAGCCAGTTGCCTGCCTCGGTAAAGTTCATATCCCGCGCTTCGGGTGGCGCGAATTTATTGAGCCATTCCACATACTTGGTCACCGCGTAAATAGCGGCGGGGCTATCCAGCGCGCCACCACGCCCCACACTGGCCCCAACGGGCCGGCAATCCTTAACGCGAATACCCCACTCATCCACCGGCAGGCCATTAGGCAGACCTTTATCACCCGCACCCGCCAGAGATAACCAGGCATCAGAGATACGCCACCCCAATGAAGGATCGGCCTTGCCATAATCCATATGTCCCCACACCTTCTCGCCATCAATCTCCTTAACGTGAACGGTAAAAAACTCGGCGATGTCTTCGTAGGCTGACCAGTTTTGTGGCACATCCAGCGCGTATCCATACAGCTCTTTAAATTGTGCACGTAGCTCAGGGCGCGCGAACCAGTCCGCGCGATACCAGTACAAATTGGCAAACTGCTGATCAGGAAGCTGATACAAATGGCCATCGGGGCCAGTGGTAAAGGCCAGTCCAATAAAATCATCGAGATCGAGGGTGGGCAGGGTGACGTCTTTTCCCGCATCCTGCATAAAGATATCCAGTTTGACCGCTTCACCGCTGCGAAAGTGGTAACCGATCAGATCGCTATCGTTAATGAAGGCATCATAAATATTTACGCCACTGACCACCTGCGCCTGCAGCTTTTTGATGACATCATCTTCGCCCGTCACCTCATGAATGACACGAATGCCGGTAATGTCTTCAAACGCTTTAGCCAGAACACTGGCCTCGTACCAATGCGTATCGATGCGCTCAGACACCACCCGCACAGTCATCGATTGAAAGGGTTTGGCGGCGCGGGCAAACCAACGCAATTCGCTGAGCTGCGCTTCGCGCGATAGCGTTGATTCACTAAATTCGCGATCCAGCCAGAACTCTGCCCGTTGCTGCCAGACCTCCTGCTGGGCGCTGACCGTAAACGTCAAAGCCAGACTCAGTATTAGAAGGATGCAATGGCTTGTTTTGATTGCTATCTGCCCAAGACCCCGATGATGCAGGTCACCCACTCAACTGACTCCTTCCGCAATTTAAGAATGGTATGCATTGAGTATAGAGACAGCTACGTATTCCGCACCACTTTCGGGCAACAAAAACGTCTGAAAGGTCAAAAACTTCAGCAGAATGCGGCGTGACTATAAAACCCGCCTCACGACCGGCTTAATCTTGACTCACTACAATCTCAGGAAAACCCGGGCCATTCTGCTTGTTCTGTTGTGATAACAGGGCACCGACCTTGCGCGCCATATCCTTATAGAGCAGAGCGACTTCGCTGTCAGGCTCAGCCACCACGGTGGGTGTCCCCGCGTCGGTCTGTTCGCGAATGGTCTGGTGCAAGGGCATCTGACCCAACACTTCAGTGCTGTACTGCTGCGCAATGCGTTCGCCCCCGCCTTCGCCAAACAAAGGCTCGTGATGTCCGCAGTTGCTGCAGATATGTACGCTCATGTTTTCAATGACGCCCAATACCGGAATGTCTACCTTGCGAAACATCTCGATGCCCTTCTTACAGTCGAGCAGGGCGATGTCTTGCGGTGTGGTCACCACCACTGCACCGGTGACCGGTACTTTTTGCGAAAGAGTGAGTTGAATATCGCCAGTACCAGGAGGCATATCGACAATCAGAAAATCCAGATCCTGCCAGCGTGTTTGTGTCAGCAACTGCATCAGCGCACCACTCACCATGGGACCACGCCACACCATGGGTGTTTGCTCGGTGACCAGAAAAGCCATCGACATCGCTTGAATACCGTGGGCCTCGATAGGCAAAAAGAACTTATCTTCTTCGGTTTTAGGGCGCGTACCATCGGCAATGCCCAGCATCATGCCCACGCTGGGGCCATAAATATCCGCATCCAGAATGCCCACACGTGCGCCTTCGGCAGCCAGCGCCAAAGCCAGATTGACCGCGGAGGTACTCTTACCTACGCCACCCTTACCCGAAGCCACGGCAATAATATTCTTTACGCCGGGCGTCTGCTGCTGCGCTTTACTGCCGGTAATGCTAGAAGTGATGTCGATATTCACCGATTCCACACCATCGACCATCTCGAGCTGCACACTCAGCAGTTGGCGCAAGGCTCCGTGCAGGTTGGCACAGGCATAGGGCAGTTCGAGTTGCAGGCTAACCTGCCCACCGTCACTACTGAGTTGTTTGACGGCATCCAGCGCGTAAAGATCGCAGTTGAGGTAGGGATCAACGTAGGATTTGATCGCTTCTTCGAGTGCAACTTGGTCAGGGGTGTCCATCAGGCTCTCCACTTCGGCAGACAATTTGGGCGAGTAAGTGTAGCGCAAGGCCAAGCAGGGCAACAGACCCGCGGCTTTTCACTCACCTTTCGAGGATGAAAAATGCGCCATACATAGGTATCATAGCGCGGCTTTTTCTGCTGACTGCCGTTTTGCCTGTTATTTTGAGTGAACTGATGACTGCTTTTTGCAGTATTTCATCATGACAGCGCGGTGCAACGATGCCTCAGCAGCCCACACACGTACGACGAATTCGAGAGAGACTGTGCGAAATATTCTGGTAACCAGTGCCCTGCCCTACGCCAATGGCCCCATTCACCTTGGACATTTGCTGGAATACATCCAGACCGATATCTGGGTGCGCTTTCAGAAGCAACGCGGTGAGCAATGTACGTACGTGTGCGCCGACGATGCCCACGGCACCGCCATTATGCTGCGCGCAGAAAAAGAAGGCATCACGCCCGAAGCCTTGATTGACCGTATTAACGCCGAGCACCAGGCTGATTTTGCCGACTTTCTGATTGAATTCGACAATTACCACTCCACGCATTCTGAAGAAAACCGCGCGCTGTCGGAGCAGATTTATCTGGCGCTGGAGAAAAACGGCAAGATTGCCACGCGCAAAATTACCCAGGCTTTCGACCCCGAAAAAGAACTGTTTCTGGCCGACCGCTTCATCAAGGGCACCTGCCCCAAGTGTAAAACCCCCGACCAGTATGGCGACAACTGCGAAGCCTGTGGAGCCACCTATTCGCCCACCGATCTGATTGACCCCAAGTCGGCAATTTCGGGTGCCACACCCATCGAAAAAGAAAGCGAACACTTCTTCTTCAAACTGCCTGAATTTCAGGACTTCTTGAAAGAATGGACACGCAGCGGCACCCTGCAGGAGCAGATCGCCAACAAACTTTCTGAATGGCTCGACGCCGGTTTGCAGGAATGGGACATCTCACGCGATGCGCCTTACTTTGGTTTTGAGATTCCCGGTCATCCCGGCAAATATTTTTACGTCTGGCTGGACGCCCCCATCGGCTACATGGCCAGTTTCAAAAACCTCTGCGACCAGCGTGACGACCTCGACTTCGACAGTTACTGGGCGAAGGATTCCACTGCCGAGCTGTACCATTTCATCGGCAAGGACATCATCAACTTCCACGCCCTGTTCTGGCCGGCGATGCTGAGCTGTGCAGACTTCCGCACACCCAATGCCGTATTTGCTCACGGTTTTGTAACGGTGAACGGCAAGAAGATGTCCAAGTCGCGCGGCACTTTTATTATGGCGCGAACTTATCTGGAACACCTCGATCCGGAATATCTGCGTTATTACTTTGCTGCCAAGCTCACCAGTGGCGTGGATGATCTAGACCTGAATCTCGAAGATTTTGCTCAGCGCGTGAATAGCGATCTGGTCGGCAAAGTCGTCAACATTGCCAGCCGCTGCGCCGGTTTCATCACCAAGCGTTTTGACGGCAAATTATCTGCCGCCTGCTCCGAAGCCGAGCTGGTACAGGAATTCATCGCCGCCGGTGAGGTAATAGCCGAACTCTACGAAAAGCGTGAATTCGGTAAGGCAATTCGTCACATCATGGAATTGGCCGACCGCGCCAACCAGTACATCGACGAAAAAGCCCCTTGGGTGGTAGCCAAGCAGGAAGGTCAGGACCAGGCTCTGCAGGATATCTGCTCTGTAGGCATCAACCTGTTCCGACAGCTGATCACCTATTTGGCTCCCGTATTGCCGGCTATGGCCGAAAAGGCCGAAGTCTTCCTGCAGGTGAAGCTGGACTGGCAGGCCCGTGAAACCATATTGCTGGATCATGCCATCAACAAGTTCAAGCCCATGATGACGCGCATCGAGATGAAGAAAATCGATGCCATGGTTGAGGCCTCCAAAGCAGCTGTGGCCACCGAACAGGCCCTGGGCAAAAAGCCCGAAGCCAAGGCGGCACCGGCTGCCGACAAAGAACAGGAAGCCATCGCTCCCGAAATTGAATTCGACGACTTCGCCAAGGTCGACCTGCGCGTAGCCCTGATTGCCAAGGCCGAACACGTAGAAGGTGCCAAAAAGCTGCTCAAACTGACTCTGGATCTGGGTGGCGAGCAGAAGCAAGTGTTCTCGGGCATCAAGTCGGCCTATCAACCGGAAGATCTCGAAGGCAAGCTCACCGTGATGGTGGCCAACCTGAAACCCCGTAAGATGAAATTCGGCATGTCCGAAGGCATGGTGTTGGCTGCCGGCCCGGGTGGTAAGGATATCTTTCTGTTGGAACCTCATGCCGGTGCTCAGCCTGGCATGCGCATTATGTAAGTACCCACTTACACTTTGAGAAGCAACGATGACTGAATACCTGCTGATTCTGATCAGCACCATATTGGTAAATAACTTTGTGCTGGTACAGTTTTTGGGACTATGCCCCTTTATGGGCGTCTCCAATAAACTGGAGACCGCCATGGGCATGTCGCTGGCCACCACCTTCGTGCTGACCCTGTCGTCCCTGTGCTCCTACCTGGTGTACACCTATATTCTGCTGCCCATGGATCTCGCCTATCTGCAGACGATCTCCTTTATTCTGGTGATCGCCGTGGTGGTGCAGTTTACCGAGATGGTGGTACGCAAAACCAGCCCGCTGCTCTATCGCGTGTTGGGTATCTTCCTGCCGCTTATCACTACCAACTGTGCTGTACTCGGTGTCGCCCTGCTCAATATCAAAAAGCAGAATGACTTCGTCGAATCCATTCTCTATGGCTTTGGTGCCGCCGTGGGCTTTTCGCTGGTTCTGGTGCTGTTTGCTGCCATGCGCGAGCGTATCGCGGTGGCCGACGTGCCCCAACCCTTTAAGGGCTCGGCCATTGGCATGATTACCGCTGGCCTGATGTCGCTGGCTTTTCTTGGTTTCACCGGTCTGGTATCGATTTAAATGAGTGCTGTACTGACTGCGATTCTGGTCCTCATGGGCCTGGCCCTGATTTTCGGTTTGGTCTTGGGCTTTGCTGCTATTCGCTTCAAGGTGGAAGGCAATCCTCTGGTCGACCAGATTGATGCCCTGCTGCCGCAAACCCAATGTGGCCAATGTGGCCACCCGGGGTGCCGTCCCTATGCCGAAGGCATTGCCGATGGCGAAGACATCAACAAGTGCCCGCCCGGTGGCGAAGCCACCATTCAGGCCCTGGCCGACCTGCTCGACGTGGAACCCATGCCTCTGGACGCCGAACACGGTGAAGAAAAACCCAAGCAGGTAGCGGTAATTCGCGAGGCCGAGTGCATCGGTTGCACAAAGTGTATTCAGGCCTGTCCCGTGGATGCAATTCTGGGTGCCGCCAAACACATGCACACGGTGATTGCTTCAGAATGCACGGGCTGCGACCTCTGTGTCGAGCCCTGCCCCGTTGATTGCATTGACATGGTGCCAGTGGACGACGGTATTGCCGGCTGGCGCTGGACCGCCCCCCATCACAGCAAACTGATTGCCACGGATCGTCAGCCTATGGAGGCAAGTTCATGAACGATGCCGTCAAGATCATTGCTAGTTCGCGTGAAATTTTCGGTTTTCACGGCGGCATTCACCCCGAAGAATGCAAGATTCTGTCGAGCGAACGCCCGATTCAGCAGGCCCCGATCGCACCCAAGTTGTACTTGCCTCTGCAACAACACATCGGCAAACCCGCCAAGCCCCTTGTGGCCGTGGACGAGCAGGTACTCAAGGGTCAGTTATTGGCAGAGCCCCAAGGTTCAATTAGCGTCGGCGTGCACGCGCCAACCTCTGGCACTATCGAAGC
>JBFHVM010000124.1:0-9305 GCA_041589495.1 Oleiphilaceae bacterium
ATGGCTACATCGGCATTTTGAATCAACTGTTCTACGGTATCGCCACCATGAGGGTACATGGCAATACCAATACTCACGCCCACAAAGGCTTCGTGGTCACCCAGGTGAAAGGGCTCCTTGAGCACATTGATCACCTTCTTGGCAATGGTGCGGGCATCCTCGGCGCTGCCAATGGTGGGCAGCAATAGTGTGAATTCATCGCCGCCAAAGCGCGATAGGGTATCGCATTTGCGCACGCAGTTTTCGAGACGTTGCGCAACCGATTGCAGCAGTCGATCGCCCATCGCGTGCCCAAGGGTGTCGTTAACGACTTTAAACCGGTCCAGATCAAGAAACATGACTGCAACCTTGTGCTTGTTGCGACGAGCCTGAGCCAGTGAAATGCTTAGGCGATCTTTAAACAGGGCTCGGTTGGGCAGGCGCGTGAGCAAGTCGTGGTAAGCCTGAAAGTTAATAAAATCCTCGGCTTCTTTGCGTTCGGTAATGTCGCGGGCTGTGCCATAGGTGCCAAGCACGCGCTTGGCCACTTGTGAGCTGTCACCCGATATATTACGTATCTTGCTTTCTATCGGGAATACGGTGATTTCGAAGTGGCGGGCTGTGTGGTCGCTGTTACGAGCTTTGAGTTTTAATTCCGAACTCCAAGTGCCACTCTTCTTGTGCACCTGTTCCTCAAAGATATAACTTGCGCGATCAAGGTCACTGTCTTCAACAATCGTGCGATAGTTCTTGCCGATCAGTTCGGACTTTTTGTAGCCCAACAGACTTTCAATTTTGCTGTTCAGAAAACTGAAGCGCCCTTGTTGGTCGAGCATGAACACAATATCGGGAGAGCTATTCACGATGTAACGGTGCAGCTCCTCGGATTTTTTGAGGCGTTGCTGCATCACAGCATGCGCTTTTTCAAGCATGATCTTTTGCAGAGAACTTTCAACCGTACGCAGCAGCTCTTCAGGGTGGTAGGGCTTTTTAAGGTAGTCGTAAGCGCCTCGGCGCAGCGCTTTGCTGACCGCAGAAAATGAAGACTCGCCGCTCACCACAATCGTGGCCGTGTCCAATTCATTGGCGGCGATAAAGTCCATCACCTCATGACCACCCATGTCGCCCATTTTCAAGTCAAGCAACGCCAAGTCGTAATGCTGCTCCAGCAGCTTTTCGCAGGCCTCGAGGCCTCCCAGCGCGGTATGCACCTGGTAGCCCTCGCCAGCCAGCAAGCGTTCCAGTACGCTAACCAGGCGTTGCTCGTCATCGACGACGAGTATTTTTGCGGTGTCCGTTTTAAGGCCGGTTGCCTGCAGTGACTTAAGTGCTTTCATGTGTATCAGACCAGTTTATATGGCTTGAGTTTCAGCTTGTTGTTGGTAGTTGAATCTGAAATTCCGTGCCTTGTTTGTTGCTTCTGCAACTTATGGTTCCACCGGCGTCCGTGACCAGGTTTTTAGTTATGCTCAGGCCGAGTCCTGAATGGCTCGATCCTTTTGTTGTTGTATGGGCAGAAAACAGAGTGGCCAGTACCTGCTCGGGCATGCCCGGGCCGGTATCCACCACTCTGATTTCGATAAATTTTTTACCTTGTGCGTTTACGCAGTGGCTGGTGAACAGCTCGATGCGGCCACCCTGAGGCATGGCTTCCGCCGCGTTTTTCAGCAAGTTGGTGAGTATTTGTCTCAGGGTATTGCGGGTTGCAGCGCAGGTGTTCACCGTCTCTTCGAGGTGCAGGGTGCAGCTAATCTGAGAGCGGGCAAATAATGAGTGTCGATATAGGCCCACCAGTGCTTCGATTTCACTGTTTACGTCGGCAAAAGGAGAGTTGTCCTCCGCTGCCTGCAAATCTTTCAGTCGAAACAGGATCTGACCCGCTCGGGCCAGTTCGTCCTGAACCACTTCGAGTTCTTCGTACTGTTCATCATGGTCTGCAAGTTTTTCTGCGAGCGCAGCCAGATAGTTGCCAATAATACTGAGGGGGTTGTTGGCTTCATGAACGATTTCGTTCACCTGCGCAATCAGAGCGGCTCTATCCTGATTGTTAATTTGCTGAGTAAAGCTCCGCAGGCTATCAGCACAGGTGTTGGCGACTTCGGCGGCGAACAGCGTGAGCAGGCGATATTGCGGGCTCTCGTTTCGAAGAACGCTGCGTAAGGGGACTACCAGAACGCAAAACACGGTATCTTCATTGTGTAGGGGAATGCAGCCCATCGCTGTGCACTCAAGAATACGCAACACTTGCTGATCAATAACCGGTGAGCCAGAAGCATCGCTGTGAGTCTGGCTGGTCAGAATAGTCCGTTGATGGGCAGCGTTTGCGATCAGGCTGCGACTGTTGTCGAGCTTGATGGCCAAGCCTTCTTCAGGAACACAAGTACTTTCCAGGCGTAATTCATTGCTCTGTGCATCAAACCAGAATACAAGGCTGTGATGGTAAGAGAACAGCAGCTCAAGGGTGCGCTGCAGCGCACATTCAAGCTCTGCTTGTGTAGTCGCGCGGCTGATTTCGCTGGTGGCGGATTGCACTAGGCCAATGTCACGTACCTGTTTGGCCAGCGCAATCTGCTTGTCATGGTCCTCACTTTGCTGATCGCTG
Source organism: Oleiphilaceae bacterium (assembly GCA_041589495.1). GTDB lineage: Bacteria > Pseudomonadota > Gammaproteobacteria > Pseudomonadales > Oleiphilaceae > PZPK01. Next base: position 2,582 of record JBFHVM010000124.1, read on the forward strand.
TCGAAATGAATGCCGAGGCTGGTGGCAACCTCGTTGACTTCGATTTCTATCTTGTTGGCAATTTCGTTCAGTAATGAGGCGTTTAGTTCAAACAGCTGTTCCGCTGCTTGGTGTTCGGCTTGAGCTGGTGAGCCAGAGGCACTGATCTGTGCAGACAAATAAACGATTTTCACCAAGTGATGCGCATCGACTACATCGCCCAGTGGGGCATGATGAAACGCGATGGCATCGGCTGCGAATTCGCCCAGCTGCCACTCTCGCAGCAGGAAGGCACCAACCTGAGGGTGGGTGACACTAAAATGCTTGTTTTCCAGGCTCAAGGCTTCGCTGGGTGATTGGCATGCATCGATCAGCGACTGATATTCGTTGGGGTAATTGGTTTCGAGTACCAGTTCACCCAGATTGTGTAATAGGCCACAAAGATAGGCTTCATCTGCGTTAGCGTAACTGGTTAGGATGGCCAGAGAACGTGCCAGTAATGCGCAGCGCAGCGATTGTTGCCAAAACCGGCGCAGGTAGCCGGTGTGCGTACTACTGAACCCGGAGAAAAACTGTTGAATTGCCGCTGTAATGACGATGGTTTTAACGGTTTCGGTGCCCAGTATGAAGAGGGCGCGTTCCAGCGAGTCGATGCGGCGGCCGCGATTATAGTATGAGGAGTTGGCGAGGGTGACGACGCGGGCGGCAATGGCGGCATCACGGCTGATAATCAGGGACATTTCCTGAAAAGAGGCTTGCTGACCATGACAGGCATCTAGCATGTCGACCAGAACATGAGGCAGAGATGGAAGACGATTGGTCTTCAATGCTGCCATGATGGTGTCCGAATTGGGTGGCATAACGAGTATGTTTTTTAAGCGCTTAATAAATATACTAGACAATAGTTCTTAAAAATTAAACATTTGCTGGACAAATTTTAAGTAAATAGTTCGATTTCCTCTATAAATGACTAAAAAAATGATCACAAAATAAGCGTGTCAACGGGTTTTTTAGCAGGGGTAAAGTCGCTATTATCGTGGCAGCCTGATTTTTGCCCGCAGGGTTTCACGATAAACGGCATTGTGCCGATTTGTGGTTGTTTTGCGCCTGTCAGGTAAGATGTTATTCAGGAACACAATAATAAGGTGAGTGTTTGCGGCGTCTCTAACTCAGGAGAACCTCAGATGCTCTCGAAGTACTTCAGAGCGTAGTAGTCATCATGTCTGTTTTGAGTATGCACAGAAACAACGATAATAAACGCGTGCCTCGCGTACTGGCCGTTACCGGCGGTAAAGGCGGGGTGGGTAAAACCAGTATTGCGGTTAATCTAGCCATCGCTCTGTCGCGCAATGGCAACAAAGTCTGTTTGTTTGATGCCGATACAGGCCTGGCAAATGTCAATATCATGCTCGGCATGCATCCTGCCTATACGCTTGAGCATTTGTTCACCGGCGAGCGTTCCATTCAGGATATTGTGGTCGAAGGGCCGGAGGGCATTCATATTGTCCCCGGTGCATCGGGTTTTGCTCAATGTGTCGAACTCGATGTGGGGCAACAGCAGCGTCTGCTCAGTTCCATCGAGTCCATCGAGCCCCATTACGATTACATGTTGGTGGATACCGCAGCAGGTATTTCGCCAACCGTGTTGCACTTTATAGCTGCGGCACAACTTGCTGCCGTGGTGATTACACCAGAACCCACCTCATTGACCGATGCCTTTTCTTTGCTCAAGGTGCTAAAACGCCGAGGTTATCGACGTCGCGTGCAGGTGGTGGTCAATATGAGCAGTAACTCTACGCAGGCTGATAAGGTATTTCGTCGATTTAGTGCTGCGGTCGACAAGTATTTGGGTCTTAAGACTGAATATCTGGGTTCGGTATGGATGGACGAGAGTATGCGCACGGCTGTCACGCTGCAGCGTCCAGTTGCCTTGTTCCCCAAAACAGATCCCTCGGCGCGTAGTTTTTACCGTCTCGCCGAAAAGGTAGACAGGTTATTCTCGCATCCAGGCGTTCCCAGTTTACCCTTCAGTGCCTACTGGCAGAAGCTGCTTGAGCGGCATGCTGCGCGTACGGCGCCGGCTGCAGCTCCCAGTCAGCAGAGCGATGCACTTGTGGCCAGCAAGCTGAGTCAGATTGAGCGACAGCTGGAAGCGAATAAGGCGCCCTCTCAGCCTTCTCAAAGGTCTGCTCTGCAGCCGAGCCCCTTGAGTGCCGATGCAGAAAATGAGTGGCTGGATTTGCGGATCCGTTTAAATCAGTTTGTGAGCCGTGACGAAACCACACCTGAACAGGTGACTACCTTGCTTTCCAGCTGCATATACTCCTATGGTGATCGCCTGGGTAATGCCGCGATCGATCTTATTCATGGTTTGATGGCTTCTCTCAACTCGCAAGCATTTACTGAGTCCGAAAGTCGGGTGCTGCGAGCTGATATTGAGCGTATCAGTGGTGCTTTGGGGTTGAGGCAGCAAGCTGTTCGAGATGTGCAGGCTTCAACGGATGAGGCAATTGCGGTAGACCCCCAAGGTGAGAAAGTCGCCTATGATGCTCAGGGATTTGGTTGCCAGGATGGATTGGCGCGTCAAATTCGACAAGCAGAGCAAATGCCCTTGGAGGCCTTGCTTGAATCCATTAAATACGCCTCATTGGTGGAGTCTTCCGAAAAAGAAAGTAGCTGACGGCAGCGAGAGGCAGTTTCTCGTTCGACACCGTCAGCATTTATGTTACGAGTGACGTCGACGCCACATCAATCCTGTAACCCCTCCGCATAAACCACTCAGAGATTTAAGGCAGAGCTCGGTAGAGGCCGAAAGCTCGAAGATGGGAACATCCTGGAAAAGAAGGAGGCTGATCTCGATCATGATTGCCAGTGATCCCAAAATGTACACCGTTTTGGGTCTCGGAGAAGGGGCTGGCCAACTTTCCAAACAGGGGGGTAAAGGAAGTCGACGCATTAATCAGAAAAATGGAGCGAATGTCTAGCTTCAAAAATACAGAGCGGGGGAAGCATAAGGCCTTGCTCTAGGCTTGCCACCTAGCGCGCGCTTGGCGCACAATAGTCTGCATTGAGTTAAGGAACGTCACACCCGACGGGCTAAATAACGATAACAGATACCACGGGGGCAGCATGAGCGAAGGAAAGGTATATCCGGTGAAAGCCGATGCCAAAGCACGTACCAAAATTGATACCGACACTTACCATCGGTTATACGAGCAATCCATTACCGAGCCTGAGAAGTTTTGGGCAGAACAGGCACAGCGCGTCGACTGGATAAAACCATTTACGCAGGTAAAAGACGTTAATTTCGCTTCCAGTGATCTGCACATTCGCTGGTTTGCCGATGGTGAACTTAACGCTTCGGTAAACTGTCTCGATCGTCACTTGGCAGAGCGAGGTGATCAAACCGCCATTATTTACGAAGGTGATGATCCCAATGTATCGCGTCATATTTCCTATCGCGAGCTCCACGAAGAAACGTGTAAGTTTGCTAACGCACTGAAATCCCTGGGTGTCAAAAAGGGCGATATTGTTACCGTTTATATGCCGATGGTGCCAGAAACCGCAGTGGCCATGCTGGCCTGTGCGCGTATTGGTGCTGTGCATTCCGTGGTCTTTGGTGGCTTTTCTCCGGATGCGCTGGCGGCGCGTATCGTGGATGGCGCTTCCAAATGGCTGATAACCGCCGATCAGGGTATTCGCGGAGCCAAGGCGATTCCGCTAAAAGAAAATGTCGATAAGGCATTGGCGAACGAAGCGGTCAACACAGTAGAGAAAGTTGTGGTATTGCAACGCACTGGAGCCAGCGTGGCTTGGCAGGAAGGGCGTGATTGCTGGTTTCACGAATTGATGGCCGAAGCCTCCGCAGATTGCGCGCCAGAACCCATGAACGCTGAAGATCCGCTGTTTATGCTGTATACCTCTGGCTCAACGGGTAAGCCGAAAGGGGTGCTGCACACCACGGGCGGCTATCTGGTTTACGCCTCGCTCACCCATGAAATTGTGTTCGATTACCAGCCTGGTGATGTGTACTGGTGTACCGCCGACTTCGGCTGGATAACCGGTCACAGTTATATTCTGTATGGCCCCTTAGCCAATGGTGCCATCACGCTGCTATATGAGGGGGTGCCGAATTACCCGGATATTTCGCGCTTCTGGCAGGTCATCGACAAGCATCAGGTGAATGTGTTTTATACCGCACCAACTGCCATTCGGGCGCTAATGGCCGAGGGCGATGCGCCAGTGAAGTTGGCGAAACGTGATAGTCTGCGGCTACTGGGTTCGGTGGGTGAACCTATCAATCCCGAAGCCTGGGAGTGGTATTACCGAGTAGTGGGAGACGAACGTTGTCCTATTGTCGATACCTGGTGGCAGACTGAAACCGGGGGAATTGTTATTTCGCCATTGCCGGGTGCTACCGATCTTAAGCCTGGCTCAGCATCTCGGCCGCTGTTTGGAATCAAGCCGGGGCTCGTCGATAACGAAGGTAACCTGCTCGAAGGCGTTGCTGAAGGTAATTTGGTTCTGCTTGATAGTTGGCCCGGACAGATGCGGACGGTCTACGGCGATCACGAGCGCTTTATTCAAACTTACTTCAGTGCCTATGAGGGAATGTACTGCACGGGTGATGGCGCGCGTCGCGATGAGGATGGCTATTACTGGATTACCGGTAGGGTAGATGATGTGTTGAATGTGTCTGGGCATCGTATGGGTACGGCTGAAATAGAAAGCGCGCTGGTGGCTCATCCTGATGTGGCAGAAGCGGCTGTGGTGGGCTATCCCCACGATATCAAAGGGCAGGGTATTTATGTCTATGTCTCACTCATGCACGATCACAATATTGAGGAAACCGACGCGTTTAAGAAGGTGCTAAAAGACTGGGTGCGAAAGGAAATCGGACCGATAGCCACGCCCGACCTGATTCAGTGGGCACCGGCGTTGCCCAAAACCCGCTCGGGTAAAATTATGCGTCGCATACTGCGCAAAATAGCAGCCAATGACTATGAAGCCTTGGGCGATATTTCGACTTTGGCAGACCCAAGTGTGGTCGATCACCTGATCGAGAATCGAGAAAATCGCTAGCTTGTAAGGTAGTGACAAAAAGCAGACGCATGCGTCTGCTTTTTTGTGATATAAATCTAATTGCAAATCATTATTATTTGTATATAATTTGCGCATGCTTTGAAAGTGACTCAAGGGTGTCGAAGTTATGCTGGTTTGTGTGTGCAAGGGGATTAGTTGTCGCGATGTGGATACTGCGATGCAGGAAGGTGCGGTCAACGTGAAGGATCTTACTCGCAATCTCAAGCTGGGCACTTGTTGCGGGCAATGCGTACCCTACGCTAAAGAGCTCGTGGAAGAAAAATTGCTCGAGCAGGGCAGTGCCAATGCCTTTCATCTGGCACAACCGCTTGCCGTATAAAGATAGATCGCTATCCTTTTCGCAAAGCTAAATACAAATCGTTCTTTTCTCTTTTTTCTTCTAAGCTAATGATTTTAAAGTCATTTGGGGTAAAAGCTGTACCCTGGTGATCCGCCGTTTTATACTCCTCCGTCAATCGCGACCGCAATCACTTTGATCGGGAGAAGAGTATGAAAGGCGATAAAGCAATCATTCAGCATCTTAATACCTGTTTGGGCAATGAGCTTATTGCCATCAATCAGTATTTTCTTCACGCCCGTATGTTCAAAAACTGGGGCTTTGGTGAGCTTAACGAAGCTGAGTACAAAAAGTCCATTGCAGATATGAAGCATGCTGATGCGTTGATCGAGCGCATTCTGTTCCTCGAAGGTATTCCCAATCTGCAAAAGCTGGGCAAGTTGCTGATTGGTGAACATGCACGTGAAATGCTCGAGTGCGATCTCAAACTCGAGAAAACGGTGCTCAAGGATTTGCGTGCAGCAGTGGCTGCCTGTGAAGAAATCGGAGATTACGTCACTCGGGACCTGTTGAGCGGCATCCTGGCTGATGAAGAGGAGTCTTACGATTGGCTCGAAACGCAGCTCGATCTCATGGATAAAGTAGGCATTCAGAATTATCTGCAAAGCATGATGGACGAAGATTAGGAGGGGGTATGAAAGGTAAAGCAAAGATTGTGCGTACTCTTAATGATCTTTTGGCGGGTGAGCTAACAGCCGTTGATCAGTACTTTGTGCATTCACGCATGTACGAAGATTGGGGGCTACAAAAGCTTTTCGAGCGCCTCGATCACGAGCGTGAAGAAGAAACCGATCACGCGGATCAGATGATTAAACGCATTCTTTTCTTGGAGGGTAAGCCTGATCTGAGCAAGCGCGAACCTCTGAATGTAGGTGGTGATGTCGAAGAAATGCTGCGCAATGACCTGGCGCTTGAGTACAAGGTGATTAAAAACCTTCGTGCGGCCATTGCAGTCTGTGAAGCCGAACAGGACTACGAGACCCGCGCCATGCTGGTAAAGCAGCTCGAGGACTCAGAAGAAGATCACGCCTACTGGCTCGAAAAACAACTGGGCCTAATCGAAAAGATCGGAATGGAGAATTACCTGCAATCGCAGATGGGTGGTTAGGTCATCATTTACGTCGACGCGGAGTCTAGCGGGAGCGACCATGTTGGCATAAATGCCAACCTTCACGCGTCTCCCGTTTCCCGTTAAGCATCTCCCGTTGGCTCATATCGACGCAACTTTGGCCATTATTCGGGCGCGACCTGTTGGCATTAATGCCAACCTACAGAATATGGTAGGTCGACATTTATGTCGACAAG
>JBFHVM010000125.1:0-9303 GCA_041589495.1 Oleiphilaceae bacterium
CGAAGGCCCCGTACAGATAATTACCATAACGTGGCCGCTCACGCCCCAACTGGGCCTCAGCGATAAAGCCCAAATGCCCCATGACGGCCATTGCCGCATCGGCCAATGCCAACTTGATATGCTGTCCCTCGCCCTGACGACTGCGATGGCGTTCAGCCGCCAACAGGCCCAGCGCCGCCATTTGCCCGGTCACCAGATCCCAGGCAGGTAAGACGTGATTAGTAGGTGAATGACTATCCGCTGGCCCGGTTAAAAATGGCAAACCAATGGAGGGATTAACGGTGTAATCGACGGCTGATCCTCCATGACGGTCGCCTTGTATGGTTAGCTGAATCAGATCTTCACGCATTTCGCGTAAGTCTTCGTAAGACAGCCAGCCTCGCGGAGGAAAGTTGGTCAACAGCATTCCGGCATCGGGCCCGGGTGCGGTGATAATCTGCTTGGCCAGTTCAGATCCCTGCGGCGAACGAAAGTTAAGTGCGACAGAGCGCTTGGATTTATTCAGCCCCGCCCAGAACAGACTGGTGTTGTCGTCAGTGACCGGCCAGCGGCGATAATCAAGGCCTCCGCCAATATTGTCGATACGAATCACATCGGCGCCCAATTGCGCCAAGGTCATGCCCCCCAAAGGAGCTGCCACAAAGGCCGAAGCCTCCACTACTCGCATGCCCGTCAAAATCGCTTGCATGTTTGCCCGTCCGTTCTGCTTATTGTTGTTGGCCACCGTACTGCTCGCTTCCGGCATAGATCGACACTACACCAGCCTGCGGTCTAAATCCAGCACCGACATTGCAGGCCAGTGCATTACTGGGCTAAGCTCACAAAAAAACCAAATAACAAGATCCCATGCCGCAAGCTCTTACCATTACTCAAACAGGCGACAACCCTCAATTTGCCCTACAGAAATATGACCTGCCCCAACTTCGCTCGACCCAAGTTCTCGTGGAGTGGCATTGGGCGGCGCTGAATCGCGCCGATTTGCTCTACCCAAGACACCAGTACTTCAAAAAACCTCAGGCCGGCAGCCGTATGGGCTTTGAAGCTGCCGGCGTGGTGCGCGAAGCAGGAGAAAAGTCCACGTTTAGCAAGGGCGACAAAGTGGCCATCCTGCCATTGAGCATCGACCTAGCTTCACAAGGTTGTCTTGCTGAGGCAGGCGTATATGAAAGCGAACAACTGGTAGGGTGCGTAGAAGCCCTGGACATGAAACAAAATGCGGCTTTCTGGATGGCTTACCTTACCGCCTATGGCGGCATGATAGATCAGGGACAGTTACAGGCTGGACAGACCGCCTTGATTACGGCCGCATCCAGTGCCGTTGGCCTTGCTTGTTTGCAAGCCTGTCAGGCACTGAGCGCAGAGAGCATTGCGACCACCACCAGCATGGAAAAACTACAGGCGCTGCGCGAAGCCGGTGCCGATCATGCCCTGCTGCAACCCCGTGACAGTGACCAGCTTTCGAGGTTTGTCGCCCAAGTAAAGGAAATTACCGGCAATCGCGGCTGCGATCTGGTTTTCGATGCAGTGGCAGGGCCCGCAAGCAGGGCGATGATTCAGGGTAGTAAGCGCGGTGGCAGATATATTATTCACGGCATGCTGGATCGGCGCCCCATGGACGTGCATCCGGGCGTACTGATGAAACGCCAACTGACGCTTCAAGGTTACACCTTGGATGTCAGCCTTGAACAGTCAGCACGCCGTACTCATGTGATCGCGGCCTTAAGAGCGCTGGCCGATCAACGCGCTCTATCCCCGCGCATTGATGCGGAGTTCACTCTGGGCACCGCTGACCAGGCCCTTGACTGTCTGGCTCAAAACCGCCATTGGGGAAAAATTATTATCGATTGTCGATCATCTTATTAATTTATTCCTGACCAAGCCTTCAGCTTTCGCCTATCAAGCCGTTACAAATTGAACAATTATCGCTATTATATGTGCGCTAAAAAAGGCGCTGCCGACTGTCTTTTTTCAAATGACAGTACACAAAAAGCGAAAAGCACACAGGCCGACGCAATAACAAAAATCAGGACAAGGATTTACGCAACATGGGTAGTTATCACGAGCAGCTGCAAATACACGCACTGAACGACCTGACCAATCGCGCCAAGAGCGGCATCATGACCTACTTGTTTGTCTGGCTGCTCATTGCTTTCAGTTACGACCTGCCCAATCAACACACCACGTTTTTCCTGATTAATACACTATGCCTGTCATTAGTTTTTATTGCCCGGGTGAGCCACTTTGTTGCCATGCGCAAGGTCAGTGATCGCAGCATCGGTTTTTTCTATCAATGGCTGGTGGTGGCAATCCTCGCTTCTGCGGCGCATTGGGGCGGTATGACCGCCTGGATTCTTTACGACCCTAAGCTGTCAGCATTGGCTACCATGGCCATGCTTACACTCCCTGCCTTTGGCTTGGGCGGTGCCTGTACCCTGAGTATTTCAAGCGAGATTCGAACGCTTTATCCAATGTTTATGTTTGTGCCGATCCTAGTTGTTCTGATTTACCAGGGAGGCACCGAAAACCTCCTGATTGCCGCATTGATGACCTTTTCCATGCTGTATATTTTCAGTTCATCGCGTTCCAGTCACAACGATTACTGGGAAGCCATCACCAACCACATGGTTGCTGAAGAGCGTGCCGAATTGATGGAAAAACTGTCGACAACCGACCCTCTAACACAGCTTAAGAACCGCATGTATTTCGACAATGAGTTTGCCCGGGAATGGAAGCGCAGCTCGCGTCTCAAGAGCCCGCTGTCGATCATTATGGTAGATCTCGATCACTTCAAAAACATTAATGACAACCATGGCCATATGTTTGGCGACGAATGCCTGCGCCAGGTTGCCAGTACCATTAGTGGCGAGGTGATGCGCCCCAGCGATTGCGTAGCCCGATACGGCGGGGAAGAGTTTGTTATTCTGCTGCCCAACACTGATGAAACCGGCGCAGCTATTATCGCTAACCGAATGCTCAAAGCCGTGGCCAGGATTCAACTCAAAGCCGCCGGCGAACCCGTCTCTCTCACCTGCTCAATCGGCGGCGCAACGGTGGTGCCCAACTTCCGAGATGATCGCGCCGATCTGATTCGTCGTGCTGATACGGCCTTGTATCACGCCAAGAATTCGGGTCGTAATCGCTACATTTCGGACCAGCTAGCCGCTACTGCCTAAACCTTGTCGACAAAAATGTCGACCTACAAACACTTCTAGATAAGTGATCCCCAGTGCTTTGTAGGTCGGCTTTTAAGCCGACTGACCGGAGCCCGTGGCTTGCCTTGTCGGCATAAATGTCGACCTGCCTTGCACCAAAAAACAGCACCTCTTTTGTTACCCCAACTTTTCCGCTAAGATGATCCGACTTTAATTTCTGGCCAAAAAATAAAAACTCATGGCCAGATGACCAAGCACGCAAAAATCTAAAGGCATCACTATAAAGGCTTGGTTATTTACCGTTGCGAGAAGCAGGAGGCCCCTTGTCTCAGTATACTCATCCCCAAATTGAGCACGCACGCGCCGTCGTTGATCGAGTGCAACAAGTCGTCGATCAGGCATTTTCCCATATCAAAGCACAATGTCTCGGCAACAATGGCCGCCTTGATGGCTCCAAGCTCGATACCCATCAGCTACTGAGCTACGACTTAGCCTACTCTTCGGCCGAATTGGCGGGCGCACGCGTTATGTGCCAATACGCCGAGCGCATACGCGAAGCCAAGGGTGGTGACGACAGTCTTCATCTCGAGGAACGCTTTGCCCTGCTCTCCGCCGCCGAAGCAGCACAAAACTCCCGCACGCGACTAGGCGCCCGGCCGGACGAATATGGCCTGAGTAATGATGACTTCAGTACCGCCTTTGATGCTGAAGACCTGGTGCGCTTTTGCCGCAGTCATCAGCACAGCGAGCAACTCGAAGAACTGGGCCGCATTCTGCTGGATCAGGATGGCCGCACGGGTGACTACCTGCTCGATGAAGACAAAGAGATTATGCGCGAAGCCTTTCAACGCTTCGCCGCCGATGTGGTCGCACCGCGTGCCGAACATATTCACCGCGAAGACTTGTTAATCCCGGACGAGATTCTCCAACCTCTCATCGAAATGGGCTGTTTTGGCCTATCCATTCCCGAACGTTTTGGCGGATTACAACCCGACGATCAGGAAGACAACATGGGCATGATTGTGGTGACCGAAGAGCTGTCCCGCGGCTCGCTGGCCGCCGCCGGCAGTCTGATCACGCGCCCCGAAATTCTGTCGCGCGCCCTAATGGCCGGCGGCACCGAAGAACAAAAGCAGCACTGGCTGCCTAGGCTGGCCAGTGCTGATCCGTTTTGCGCCGTGGCCATTACCGAACCCGATTACGGCTCGGATGTGGCAAATATGAAACTACGCGCTGAGCGTGTAGAAGGTGGCTGGCGCCTGAATGGCACTAAAACCTGGTGCACCTTTGGCGGCAAAGCGGGTGTATTGTTGACATTGGCGCGCACCGAAGCTGACCCCGCTTTGGGTCACAAAGGCCTGAGCATGTTTCTGGTCGAAAAGCCCTCCTATGACGGTCACGACTTTAAATACGAACAGCCCGAAGGCGGTGTGCTCACCGGCAAGGCAATTCCTACCATTGGCTATCGCGGCATGCATTCCTTCGATGTATTTTTCGACAACGTGTTCGTACCCGATGCCAACTTGCTTGGTGGAGAAGCCGGTCTGGGTAAAGGCTTTTACTACACTATGGCAGGCTTTAGCGGTGGCCGCATTCAAACCGCCGCGCGTGCCAATGGCGTGATGCAGGCGGCCTTCGACAAAGCTGTTTCCTACGCAAAAGAGCGTAAGGTATTTGGCAAACCGGTGGGCCATTATCAGCTCACGTTGGTGAAACTAGCCCGCATGGCTTCCTTGCTGACTACCTCGCGCCAGTTCACCTATGATGTGGGCCGTTTGATGGATGCGGGAAAAGGCCAAATGGAAGCCAGTCTGGTGAAACTCTTTGCTTGTAAAAGTGCCGAATGGCTGACCCGCGAGGCCATGCAGATTCATGGCGGCATGGGCTATGCCGAAGAGACGGCCGTGAGTCGTTTCTGGATTGATGCCCGTGTGTTATCGATCTTTGAAGGCGCCGAAGAAACCCTGGCACTCAAAGTGATCGCGCGCGCCTTGATCGAAGCAGCCAGTTAAACAGAGAGCAATCCCTCTATGCCGGCAGATGCATACCTGCTGGCGAAATAAGAATAAAGGAAGCGACCATGAGCGAGCAGCAGGGACATCACCTCTCCGACAAAGAAGGCCAAGTCACCAAAGACCGGCCCTGGATTTTTCGTACCTATGCCGGCCACACCAATGTATGGGCCTCCAACGAACTCTATCGTAACAATCTGTCCAAGGGTCAGACCGGCCTGAGTATCGCTCTCGACTTGCCTACCCAGTGCGGCTATAGCTCGGATCATGCCATCGCCCGACCGGAAATTGGCAAGGTAGGCGTGCCGATCAATTCTCTGGATGACTTTCATGTGCTGTTCGATCAGATTCCCATCGAGCAGATGAACACTTCCATGACCATTAACGGCACCTCCATGTGGCTGCTTTCGCTCTACGTGGCGCTGGCCGAAGAACGCGGCGTGGATATCGCTGAGCTCAAGGGCACCACACAAAACGATCTCATCAAGGAATATCTGGCACGCGGCACGTACATCTTCCCGCCCGAAGATTCCATTCGCATGATCGTCGATATGTACGAGTACTGCCTGCATAACATTCCTGCGTGGAATGCCTCCAACATTTGCTCCTATCACCTGCAGGAAGCTGGTGCCACGCCAGTGCAGGAACTGGCCTTTGCCCTTACCACCGCCATTACCGTACTTGATGCAGTGCGGGAACGTAAGTGCTTCAACGAAGAAGAGTTCGAGCGCTGCGTGGGGCGTATTTCGTGGTTTGTGAATGCAGGTATGCGCTTTGTTGAAGAAACCTGCAAGATGCGCGCGTTCTGTGAAATGTGGGACGAAATCTGCCAGGAACGTTACGGCGTACAGAACCCCAAATACCGACGCTTCCGTTACGGCGTGCAGGTAAACTCTCTGGGCCTCACCGAAGAACAGCCCGAAAACAATGCCTGGCGCATTCTAATCGAAACCTTAGGCGTGACCCTGAGCCGCAATGCCCGCTGCCGCGCTTTGCAATTGCCGGCTTGGAACGAGGCTCTCTCACTGCCGCGCCCCTGGGATCAGCAATGGTCGCTGCGCCTGCAACAGATTCTGGCTTATGAAACCGATTTGCTGGAATATCCCGACCTCTTCGATGGCTCTCACGTGATTGCCTCCAAAGTGAAAGAATTGAAAGAACAAGCCTACGCCGAGATCTACAAGATACTGGATATGGGCGGAGGTATCGAAGCGGTCAAATCTGGCTACATGAAATCTGCGCTTGTCGCCTCACAAAGTGAACGCATGGCCAAACTCGTCAAAGGTGACCAGGTTGTGGTGGGCAAAAACAAGTGGGTCGATGGCATCGAGTCGCCGCTAGTGAATGATCAGGACGGCGGCATCTTTATGGTAGACGCCGAAGCCGCACAGCGCACCATCGAAGCCCTCAACCAAACCCGCGCCAAACGCGATGACCAACAAGTGAAAGACTGTCTCGCTCGGCTTGCTGCAGATGCCCGCGAGGGGCGCAATATGATGGAAGCCTCCATTGCCTGCGCCAAGGCTCGCGTCACCACCGGCGAATGGGCCGACACACTGCGAGAAGCCTTTGGTGAATTCCGCCCACCCACCGGCGTGGACGGTCAGGCCCTGCAAATAGAAAGCGACACGCTGGAACAGGTGCGCGCCAAAGTGGCCCGGTTTATTGACGAACACGGCTATCGCCCACGCATGGTAGTCGGCAAACCCGGGCTCGACGGCCATTCCAATGGTGCCGAGATGATCGCCGTGGCCGCACGCCACGCCGGTTTTGATGTGGTGTACTTCGGCATTCGCCTGAGTGCCGCCGATATTGTGCAATCCGCACTCGAAGAAAACGTCGATGTGATCGGCATTTCGCTGCTATCGGGCTCCCATAACGAGATTATCGATCAGCTGTTCAATGAGCTGGAACAAAGTGGCGCCCGCGATGCCATTCCAGTGATTCTGGGAGGAATCATCCCAACACCGGATTTTGAAGGGCTGTACAATAAGGGCATCAAACGTATCTTTACCCCCAAGGATTTTGACCTGATGGGTGTGATGAACGATATTCTCGATGTAATCATTGAGCAGAAAGCCCGCTTAGCATGATGAGTGAGTCGCAAGACAAACAAAACCTGGAAGAGCTCGACAAGTTACAACAGGACTTTGCCGAACCCATTTCTCCAGCGCTACTTAACATGCTTGAGAAAGCGCAAACCCTCGATAAGTGGCCCATTGCCCAGCTCATCTCACTGTTTGAGCGCGGCAACCGCGATAGTCTGATCGCCCGCCACCAGCTAGGCCAGCATATACGCAACAACAGTGAATCCTTTAGCAAAAATGCCTTAATACTGGGCGTGACCGGCACACCCGGCGCCGGCAAATCCAGTCTTATCGGGGCTTTATGTCTGGAGCTGCTGGAACGCCATACGGATTTGAGCATTGCCGTACTGGCTATTGACCCGTCGAGCCATCAATCCGGCGGTGCCTTATTGGGCGATCGCACCCGCACACATTTCCCTACCCATGAAAAGCGCCTATTTTTTCGCTCCCAAGCCTCACAGCAAGATCTCGGCGGTATGGCCACCAGCACCTTTCACGTCACCCGTTTGCTACGCAAGATTTTCGATCTGGTGATCATCGAAACAGTGGGCATTGGTCAAAGCGAGATTGAGGTTCAACGTCTGAGCGACCACACCCTGCTAATAATGCAACCGCTGGCTGGGGATCAGGTACAGTTTATGAAGGCGGGCATTATGGAAGTGCCCGACACCTTTGTGATTAACAAGTGCGACGAGGATGAACTGGCACGAAAAAGCCTGCACTTGCTGCGCTCCAGTCTGAAGCTGGCCCGCCTCAACAAAGTCGCCAGTAAGCAAACGGAACAGGGCATCTTTCTTACCAGCGCCACCCGCAAAAAAGGCATTGAAGAACTGGCGCAGCACATCGACGTCCAGCGCCAACAGCACACACAAACCAACACCCACGAACGCGACCAGAAACACGAAGCCTACTTTTTAAAGAAGTGGATTTTACGTGCTTATGGCGAGTTTGGGCTGGGTATTCTGAATCACGTCGCCAGCGAACCGTCGCTGCGTGAGGGTAGCTTTGAGGAGAAAGAACTCAACTTTAAACGACTGGTCAATCGCTTTTTAAAGGAGCTAAATTGAGAATCTCGTCACAATGACTTTGTGGCCAGGCAGGGTGTACTGTTTGGCCAGCATTGTGCAATACTGAGCAACACAGTTTTCCAGCATTGCGGCATCGCTGAATAACAAAAATAAAAAATAACCCTTAAGCAGCAGTAAATAAAACAATAACAGACAGAGGAAAACACCATGAGCAAGGAACTCTACGAGATCGCGGAGGCCCCTCCCCTGGGCGAAGTTCCCGCAAAAATGCACGGCTGGCTGATTCGCCCTGAGCGCTTTGGCGAGCCCTCAAAAGCCTTTCAACAAGAAGTGGTCGATGTACCTGAAATCGCGGATGACGAAGTGCTCGTTTATGTGATGGCGGCGGGCGTGAACTATAACAATGTATGGGCAGGTCTTGGTGTACCGATCAATGTCATCGGCGCACGCAACAAGGCTGGCGAAACCGAAACTTTCCACATTGGCGGCTCCGACGCCTCCGGTATCGTCTACAAGGTGGGCAAGGATGTCACCAGCTTAAAAGTTGGTGATGAAGTCGTGGTTCACTGCGGCATGTGGCAAAAGAACTGCGAAGCAGAGCAGCGAGGCAAAGATCCCATGTACGACTCTACCTTCCGCATCTGGGGCTATGAGTCCAATTATGGCAGCTTTGCGCAATTCACCAAGGTTCAAGATCACCAATGTCTGCCTAAACCCAAACACCTGAGTTGGGAAGAAGCCGCCTCATATATGCTGGTTGGTGCCACCGCCTATCGCATGCTCATGGGCTGGTCGCCCAATCAACTCAAAAAGGACGATGTGGTATTGGTCTGGGGCGGCGCGGGTGGCCTGGGATGCATGGCCATTCAGATCGCCCGCGCCAAGGGCGCCAAACCCATTGCGGTGGTCTCGGACAACTCCAAATTTGAGTACTGCGAAAAACTTGGCGCGGTAGGCTGCATCAACCGCAAAGACTTCGACCACTGGGGCATGCTGCCGCACTGGCAGGACAGCGAAGGCTACG
>JBFHVM010000126.1:0-9255 GCA_041589495.1 Oleiphilaceae bacterium
ATTGTTCGAGCGTAAAATGTCTACCCCGCACATGCTCAGGCCCATGGTTTTGGCCGCTGCTACCGCGGTTTTACGCTCGGTTGGCGTCAGCCTGACCAGCTCGGCGGTACCACCTCGATGCAGATTGGATCGAAACTCACCGGGTGCCGCCTGCCGCTTCATCGCTGCGACCACTTTATCGCCGACCACCAGGCAACGAATATCCGCACCGCCCGCTTCCTTGATGTACTCCTGAATCAGGATGTTTGCCTTGAGCCCCATAAATGCCTCGATAATACTGGTAGCCGTTTTTTTGGTTTCGGCCAGCACGACGCCAATACCCTGCGTACCCTCGAGCAATTTAATCACGACCGGAGCACCGCCCACATTGGCCAGCAGGTCGTCAATCTTGTCGGGGTGGTGAGCAAAGCCAGTGCGCGGTAAGCCAATGCCCTTGCGTGATAGCAACTGTAGCGACCGTAGTTTGTCACGGGAGCGACTGATGGCCACCGACTCATTAATCGAAAAGGTGCCCATCATTTCGAACTGCCGTACCACCGCCGTGCCATAAAACGTTACCGAGGCGCCAATACGCGGAATCACCGCATCGTATTGCGGCAGGGGTTGCCCCTGATAGCGTACCGAGGGCTTGTTACTGGTGATATCCATGTAGCAATGCATGGTGTCGATGATATCCACTTCGCATTCGCGAGCTTGTCCCGCTTCCTTCAGTCGGCGCGTGGAATACAGATTGGGGTTGCGCGACAGAATGGCGATTCGCATGGCAGTTTCCTTGTAATTCGTTCAGTAAATAATGAATGCTTGTTGAGCGTGCACGGCACGATTTGAACGGCGCCATTGTCATGAAGCTACTCTGCCAGGTACAACAAAAGCTCTTTGTGGTGACGACAAAGATCTTTGACTTGGCGAAGTAAATATAGACGATTCACAATGCAGCCATGCGATCTTCAACGGGCAGGACCTTGGATGGACAAACACTCCTCTAGCACAGCAACATGGCCAAACGTCTCGAACTCCCAATCCAATTGGCAAGGCTATCGTGGCTGCGAACTGCAAGTATTTAGTGGCCCTGATTACCCGGTGGGGCTGTTGCGCTGTGAGGGAGAATTATTGGCGTACTGCGAAGCGATCAGCATCGATGCGACACAGCAACACCTGGAAAAAATCGCCGATGAACATCTGCGAAAAATGACTCAACGATCACTCGATTCGTTCACTGCAGATCAGATTTTTTATGCCATGGAAAAGGCTTTAAAGAATGGCGAGGCGGCGTCTCGCCGGCTCTTTAAGGCGCACGCAGCCGAAGAGTATAATGCACTGCCGCTCGTTCGGGCGCGCCAGCTTACGGGCCTTAAGGCCTATGCTGACGTGCTCATGCTGTATGCACGTCTGGGGCGCGCTTTGTTCGATATTCTGCATAGCCGCCCGGCCGAACCCAGCGACGGCAGAGAGCCCTACTTGGCGTGTGTACTCTGCGCCACACGAGAAGCGCCAAACGAACCTGTCTTGTGCCTGCAGCCTGAGGTATATTGTGCCCTGCGCACTCTTCACAATCTCAGCATAAGGCCGACAACAGACAATGGACATCGAGCTACTCAAGACCTTTCTCGAAGTCAAAAACACGCGCCACTTTGGTAAAGCTGCAGAGAACCTTTACCTTACGCAAGCTGCCGTTAGCGCCCGCATCAAACAACTCGAAAACATTTTGGGCGCGCCACTATTTACGCGATTTCGCAATAATCTGCAATTAACGGTAACCGGTGAGCGCCTGATCAATCATGCCGAGACCATTCTTATCGCCTGGGATCGCGCCCGGCAGGATGTCGCGCTCAAGAAAAAACAAAAACGCGCACTCGCACTGGGTGCCACCAGCGGTTTGTGGGATCTGCTACTACAAGACGCCCTGTTACTGGTTCATGAACGCTATCCAGAGCTTGCCATGCGTGCAGAAGCCCATGCAGCCGATACCCTGATACGCCACTTGATGGAGCGCACGCTCGACCTGGCCCTGATATACGAGCCTGCCAAACTCAGCGACCTGGTGTCTATTCCCATTTCGCCGGCAGAACTGATACTGGTCAGCTCTCTACCGGATCAAACAGCCGAGCAGGCAGTCCAGCAGCATTATGTAGCCGTTGATTGGGGACTCTCGTTCCAGCTCAATTTTACGCAGTACTTTAACGACGCTGCGCCTCCGGTATTGCATACATCACTGGCGCGAATTGCCCTGGACTACATCGCCCGCTTTGGCGGTAGTGCCTACTTGCCCTATCGTATGGTGGAACACCTGCTCGATGCACAGCTTTACCAGGTAAAAGACGCGCCGGTTATCTCGCGTCAGATCTATGCCTGCCACCATCGTGAAAGCCAGCATAGCAACGAGATCGAGAAATTGCTGGATATTATTCGGGATCTCGAGAAACCCACCGTGCATGTTCCCGAAAGCATAGAGATATAAATTCTGCCGAGGGTCTGTGTGAAACACTGCCCCCTTCGAGCACTAATTTTTTTTATCGTCAGCATAAAAAAATATCGTTTTTACTGACTAGCGATCCCTCCCATAATCGGCCTCACGTCAATGAGGACCCAAATATGAAATCATTTGTCAGTGCAGTCACCCTTAGCTTTGTCAGTAGCCTTGGCCTGCTGACCAGTTCTCATGCTTTGGCCGATGAGGCCATGGCCGAAATCCAATCCTATTGTGAGTCCATGGTACAGGCTGGCACGGACGAGGCCGAAGCCAAATCCATCGTTGGCAGCTGCGTCGAGGAGCAGCGCTATTATCTGGCCGATGCATCGGAAGCAATGCCCACAGAAGAGTCCTACGACACCTACCGTTACGAAGAAGAAGCCTCAGACAACATGAGTGAGCAAGACTGCTATCAGGTTGCTGATGATGCGGTACAGGCACAACTCGAAGCCGACCCCGATGCGGTAATTGATTACGAAAACCTGGTTAATCAGTGCCTGTACAACTAATACAGGCCAAATTGAGTGGAGGAACGATCCATGCTCAACATTCAAGCGTTCGAATCCGGTTGCCAGTTCTATGATGCTGTGCATTTTCCTCATGGCTTTAACCGCGCCGGTGTATTCACGCGCACCGAAGCCGAAATACTGTCACGCTGCGGTTTTACCATTAAACAATTAAGCGATTACAGTAAAGAGCCCGAAAGCGAGGAACAGCAGCGTATGCTGACCGTTATTCATGGTGAAGCTGAAGCCGAAAGTATGGTGGAGCGCACCTGGATCAAGTATCTGCAACATATACAGAACAGGGGCCTGATGCGCGTCTACGGTCTATCGAGCGGCGATACCGGCGATTCGGAGTACAGCGAAGACAGTAGCTGGTGAGCAGCGCACACCTCCCCCGAACATTCCTTTTTGCCGGTGAGCGGAATGCGACACTTCCGCTCACCCCAGTCTTTCTATAGTCTTACCCTTTTTACTAATCGGAAACTTCTGCGCCATGCATGCATTTGGTGTCTGGCTAACAGACAATGGAATCAGTCTGTTAGCGCTGTCCTGGTTTTTACTTTGCTTTCATGGCTACATGCGATATGCGCGTAAGCGCAGTTTTGATACGCCGTGCCTTGCCAGCACACTACACATGTATCGTTACGAGTGGATGAAGCGCATGTTGCTGCGCGAGATGCGCATTGCCGACAATACCGCCATTGCCAACCTCGAGCGTAGCGTGTCCTTTTTTGCTTCGACCACCATGCTGATTCTGGCGGGTTTAATGACCATTCTGGGCTCCAGCGAAAAAGCCATTGGCCTAGTGAATGACTTGCCCTTTGTCACCCCGGCCAGCCGTGCAGAGTGGGAGTTGAAGATAGTGGTATTAATCGTGCTGTTTGTATATGCCTTTTTCAAGTTCACCTGGAGCTTGCGGCAGTATGGCTTTGTGACCATCATGATCGGTGGCGCGCCCATTCCGGCAGAAAAAGCAGGCCCGGAAGCGCTGGAAGCTCACGCCAATCGTATTGCCAAAATGGCCTCGATGGCCGCCAGCAACTTTAATATTGGCTTGCGCTCGTACTATTTTTCGATTGCCGTGCTTGGCTGGTTTGTAAATCCGTGGATTTTCATGCTGAGTTCGGCGGGTATTGTTGCTGTACTGTATCGACGGGAATTTAAATCATCTACCCTGAAAACGCTTATGATGAGCAATGGGCCCGCGCCGTGAAATCAAAAGGCCTGACAGCTGAATCAGGCCTTTTCTGTTTAGAATCCGTAGCCGATGGATACGAAGGAAGTTTCTTCGGAGTGCACGCCTATCACCTGAAACACCCAAATGCGTAAGCCCAACTCCAGAGCAAGTAACTCAAGGCCTTCAAGTTTTCGAGGGTTGTCGGCATCGAGGAAATAATAAGAAAGCCCCAAATCCACCTGAAAAAACGATGAGCCATCGGTATAAGCGAGATTGATCTTTTCTCCTCGATTACCAAAGCCCGCCCGCAAGCTGGGGCCTTCCCAGGCAGCACCATACCTCTCAAAGTAAGCGATACCACCATAATGGGCGTGCCCAATGAGGTTTTCATCGTCGATGTAGGCATAGCGAGGCGTTAAGCCTTTCATATTGAAAGGGTCGGCATCATTTTCGAAATGAAACTGATCGAAAAAGCTCCCCGCGTCATTAGCAGAGGAGTCTGTAGACTCCTCTGCCCAGACTGGAGAAAGCAGTAACAGGGAAACAATAGCAAGACAGATGGACTTCATAAGCGTGGTGTGCAGTTCCTTGTTGATCACCCAAACAATGCCAAGGCAAAGAGCCTACACAATGCGGGTGTTCAAACCAAGGTCGAAAGGCAGGTTTTGTGCTGAAGTACAAATAAAAGGCAGGCAGCGTGTTCGTTGGGTGCGATTTTTGGTCAGATTACAGGAAATGTTCGCCGCTACTGGCAAGCACAATGATGAGCAGCCCCAAAAACAAATTGATGGCAACCAGTCGGCGCATACGATT
The DNA here is from genome assembly GCA_041589495.1 of Oleiphilaceae bacterium. Classification (GTDB taxonomy): domain Bacteria; phylum Pseudomonadota; class Gammaproteobacteria; order Pseudomonadales; family Oleiphilaceae; genus PZPK01. The sequence goes on from JBFHVM010000126.1 coordinate 4,967, forward strand.
GAGGATGTTCGCAGCCTCCTTCCATTGTTGAGTACGAATAAAACCACGAAACTGACTATAAACATCAACAGATAAATAGACATAGAGCGCAATCATCACATAACCCAACGCCATCATGGTCTGCACGACAGGGCTGGTATTGGACAGCCCACCTTCGAGAAGAATCATGTAATGACCCGTGAGCGGAATGGTCACCACCACCACCCACACCACGGTGAAAAAGCGTGCGAAGACACCATTCCACATACGCAAGCGCACGGGAGGCTCCAACTGCTCGGCCATGACAGGTCTTAAACAGACATAGGCGAAAAACATACCGCCAACCCAGATGACCGCGGCCAATAAATGGAATGTGAGCGCCATACCGTGTACTACCTCTGCTGGTCGGGTGTTGATCGCGTTACTGCATCAGCAGTTATAAACGAAAGAGGACAGGCTGACTAGCAAGTTTAGGTCAAAAAAAACCCGACACAAGGTCGGGACAAGAATACACACATGAAACTGAAGGAGAGTCCGAACGCTGCGGGCCTGAATCGCTGCGCTCTCGTCATGGTTTAACTATAGAACCTGCTAAGCCAGAAATCTGTTGGTAAACAATTGCAAATTGTAACGGAGTATTAATGGGAGACGGGAGACGGGAGACGGGAGACGCTTCTAGATTGCGACTCCCGATTTAATTGGCAAATTGCTTACGATGCGGCTCTGAGGGCTGCGAGCACTTGCTTCACCCACTGGTCTGCTTCGGAGTACAGCCCCAAATGCGCGGAATCCTGGTAAATCAATATATCATCACCCTGCGCGACCGCCTGTTCGAGCTCTACTACTGTCTGCAGTATTGGGCCAAGAGGAGGCTTACGTTGCATCACGGCAGCGCCAATCATCGGCGAGAGCTGTACCTGTTCCAAAAACAGAGAAGGACGAATATTCAACAGAATATCCACACCTGAAACCAAGCCCGTCAAAAAAGCCTTGGGTGCCAGATCGTTATCCTCATCCTGTCGTTTGACCATGAGCTCCATGGTTTTGGCGCGTTGCAGCACATAACGCGAAGCCTCTACGTGCGCATTGCCATTAGACAGAAAGGCAATCATCATGGCCCATTGACGAAGCATATCTACGCCCAGGTAGACCAGCGCCGACTTAAGATCATCTACCTGCTTAGGTAGAGAAAACAAAGGGCTGTTAATGATCTTGAGCATTTGCATGGCCAGTTTGGGATCCTGACTAACCAGATCGGTAATCTGCTCCATGGTGATACGAGGCTGATCCAGAGCACTGATCAAACGAATGGTCACCGCAGTACCGGGGCGAATCGAATTGCCGGTCACCTGCTTGGGGCGCGCAAGAAAATATCCCTGAAAGCTGTCAAAACCAGCAGCGAGACAGCGCTCGAAGGTTTGTTCGTCTTCAATACGTTTGGCGACCCAATTAACGCCTTCGCCACGACATTGCGCGAGCAAGTCGGGTATTTTTTGCCAATCGACATCGAGTACATCGACCTTGGCAAAATCCATGCGCTGCAGCAGTGCTTGGGGAGGCGCTGTCAGGTCGACGTTATCGAGTGAAAAACGGAACCCCTGGGCGCGCCATTTATCGATACTCTCCAGCAACTCCTGATCATCGTCCTGAAAGTTATTGAGATCGACGATCACACACTCAACAGACACTGGTAGGGCGTCATGATGCTTGATATACGAAGCATCTACGTTGATAAACACCGGACAGTCCACCAGCTCGGTCTGTTGTGACACGCTGGCACAGTAATTCACCAGCACCTGACTGGTTGCCAGATCGCCCCCAAGGTCCACAGCACTCAAATTTAGTGGACTACGGAATAACAACTCGTAAGCGAGGGGATTTTTGTTGGCGCGATAAATTGCCTGTTTGGCTAACAATACATATTCTGGAACTGACACAACGAAATCTGGCCACTGGCTGATGAAATAGAGGTTAGTCTCTGCATTCTAACTGTAGTTGGTCATCTGCTGAAGGGCCAAAAAGGGCTTTGACCATTTAATTTGGATTATCCCTATTGGTTATGAGCGACAGGCTATGCATAATAATACTTATCGTCGGGTACCAAAGCATGCACTCGGCGACCTGGGAGGGAGTTCCAAATGCATGATCCTATGGGTCCAAGGGTAGTCGGTAGTTTTTAACATGGATATACAGACCATATTTCAGTTGCTGCGGCATCTGACCAGGCAGACCCAGAACAAGGATCTGGTGCTCGCCATGTTGGACCTAATGACCGCAAACTTCTCTGGCAGCAAATTGCTGGTTTACGAGGTGCACACGGCCCGGATTGAACATAGCAAATCACAGTGTTTAATCTGCACCGACTGCCTCAACGTCGAAGACCCAATCTATTTGCACGACGATACGCAGCTCGAAGAGGCCTACCAAAATAAAGCCCTGAGCAAACGCCAGCGGAACGAGAAGGAAACCGCGATCGTGATTCCTGTAGTACTTTACGATCAGTCGATTTCTCACCTAATTCGTGTCACGCACCCTTATCCTCCCGGCACCGCAACCGAAGTGCTTGAGGGGCTGTTGAGCATCTTTAGCGATGTGTTTCGTAACCTTCACGAAAAAGGCTACGATCCACTCACCCGAATTCTCAACAGGCAGGCGTTTGATCAGATTGCCAGTAGTCTGGCCTACTCGCCTCCAAGAACAGAAAGGTCACAACAATCCAAGCACTTTAAAGCCATCGCTATTCTCGATATTGATCACTTTAAGCAGATTAATGATCATTATGGCCATGCCATTGGTGATGAAACTCTGGTGCTGTTCAGCCAAACCATTCGCTCGGTGCTCAGGCAGGAAGACCTCTTCTTTCGCTACGGCGGCGAAGAATTCGTGATTCTGGTGAAAGACGTGGATTTCGACCAGGCGCAAACCGTATTGGAGCGCTGCCGCGAAGCGATTGCTGGCCGACGCTTTCCGCAGGTGGGTCAGGTAACCGTGAGCATTGGCTTTGCCGATCTGGAACCCAACTCCCACCCCGTTGAAAACCTGAGCAAGGCCGACAAAGCACTTTATTTCGCGAAAGAAAATGGCCGCAATCAGGTTGCTTCGTACGAGCAACTGGTCGATGCCAACCTGCTTGAGCCCGTCGAGCCTATTCAGTCCGATGCAGACTTCTGGGATGATTAAACAATAACGCCATGCCACTTCAAACCATGTTACGCCCCCACTCCCTGATTAACAGTCAGGGCAAGCCCTACTTGGGTCATTTCGCCCAAGCGGTTAACGAAATTAACGTACAGGACGCTGACTACCGAACGCCAATGAATCGCCGCGCAGGCGTATGGCGCAAGCACTTTTCCTACAAACGTTTTCAGTATTTTGGGGGGATGTCTGACGAATTGATTTTTGGCTGTGCCCTCGCCGACTTACGCTATCTGGGCGTTGCATTTGTCTACGTGTTTAGACTCGCAGACGGCGCCAAACGCACTTGGCAAATCAAAACACCCTTTGCCATGGGTATGGATTTGACCAATCGCCCCGACAATGGCGTGAGTATTTTGCATCGCGGCCAACGACGTATCCGCATGACCTACAGCCTGAATTCTGCAGACGAGAGACGCAAACAACTCGATGTGGACTTTGGTAAAGAACTATCGATTCAGGCGAGCATGCGCGAAGAGAGCAACTTTGAAAGCATGGCCTTGTGCACACCCTGCGCATCGAACGGCTGGATATATGCCCAAAAGACAGCGGCCCTACCCGTACATGGCACCTTACGCTGCGATCTTGGCAGCTTTGAGCTCGATAAACTCAACTGCTATGGCCACCATGATTTTTCAGCTGGCTTCATGCGCAGAGAAACCTTTTGGAATTGGGCCTGTTTTAGTGGTCAACAGGGTAATCAGCCACCACTGGGTTTAAATGTGTCTTGGGGTGTGAACGAGACAGGTTACTCAGAGAACGGCTTTTGGGTGGGCAACACATTGCACCGCTTGCCACAGGTACAATTTCGCTTTGACCGCGACAATGACCACAGCAGCTGGCGCATCACCAGTGAGAACGGTCAGATTGACCTCGCCTTTACACCAAAAGACTTACATCGCGAACGCATTAACCTAGGTTTTATGGCCAGCAACTTCCGACAACTCTTTGGTAGTTTTAAAGGGCACTTGATGACGGAAGATGGCCAACGCTTCGACATCGAAAACCAGAATGGTTTTGTCGAAGACCAGTACGCCAAGTGGTAGTCAACGAATGGCCTAAGCGAGCGCCGAGTGAAGCGGCGCTCGCTTAGGGAAGCGCTGATTTAATCGTCG
>JBFHVM010000127.1:0-9243 GCA_041589495.1 Oleiphilaceae bacterium
GCATCTACAGGGTTTTTTGAAAAACGACCTCGACAAAGAGGATAAAGCCGAGCTGACTGAAGTCATTGGCAATTATCGGCAGGCCTTACTGCCCTTGATCGTTCCTGTCACGCTGCTACGACATCACTTCAGACGTCACCCCAAGCCCTTTGTGGATCGCTCAAAATATCTGGAGCCTCACCCTGCAGAATTGATGCTTCTGAATACGCTTTAACTACCTCCAGTAGCCTGAAATAACAACTAGTAGTAGTGCCGTAATTCCAAAGACAGTGCTTCTGCGCGCGCCTCGGTATTCCAACGCCGCTCGTACCCCAGTATCAGCCCCCACTCCTGCGACCAGTATTTTGCCTGTGTGAGCTGTAATACGTTCATGGCTTCGTTGGCATGCCGCTGATTCCATACTCGCTGCAGGTTGATATGGGTTTTAAAGTCATTGGCTTCGCGAATAATGACGCCAACTTCCGGTGAAAGGTAGGCATAGCCATGATGACCTTCGTGACCAAGTCCTCCACCAAGCAAGGCATATGAGTCAATCGCATGCCCCCAAGCCCACGAAAAACCGGCGCCCCCCGAGATCGATACGGCACGATGGGCTTCGAGGCTATCATTAAAGTGATCTTTAACAGCCACCTCAAAGCGCCCGGATATTCCCTGCGTAAGCGCGTCATAGGGGATCAGCGAACGCATGGAATAGACGATCCATTCATCCAGTGAGAGCCGCTCGCTATGCGCATCCCAGGCAAAGGTAAATTCCGACAGTTTTAGTTCGTTCTCACTGAAATACTGGCGGTTATCATCATTAATGCCATGCGACACAGGCAGCCAACGTAATTTTAATCCTGCGCCGACGCCATCGTCGTAAACAGAGAGCCCCCATTGAGATTCTTCAGGTGTATACAGGGGCGACTTAAATTCGGAAGCATCGAGGGTATACATGGCGTTCAACCTTTCCCGATCCTCCGCCAACTGCGCAGAGAATGTGTTGTTCTGCTCTAGCTCTTCTGTTTCTCGCAGGTACTCGTGATAGGTGCCCGCCAGTTCGACCTCCAGAAATTGCTTACTGCCCCTTACTTCGGGTCGTAAAACCTGAGCATAATTTTGCTGCTTAACAGCCTGGGCAATTTGGCCTACGAGCTGCTTACCGAGGGTTTGCGTCAACATACGCAGCTTCCAGCGCGATGAGGGAATCACGGTAGTGCTTTGCACCAGGTTATGACGATGTGCAGCTTTAACAAGCCGTAGTGGCGTCACCCATTGATCATCCAGTTCAAACATCTCTGGCTCAATAAAGGCCAAGAGGTAAGCCAGCAAGGTCGCGCAGTTATAGTCGTCAAAAAAATAAGTTAAACGGGTTTGCTTGAGCTCCCAGAGGTGGTCGTGTAGCAGGCCTCGCTGTTGGGCACTGGTTTCAATTTCATACTCCCAGACATTACGCTGCTCTGCTTGCAAGTAGTAGTTCAGCTTTTCGTGGTAGGGCGTTAATGCAAAGTATCCCGTCTTGCCTGTTACCAAAGAGTCAAAAATAATCTTTGGAACATTGATGCCCGTTATTTCGGTAAAGTAAGAAATACTGTGGTTTAGCTGTTGCCCTTTAGCATCCTGCCCCGAAAACTTCATGAAAACATGCCCCATCATGCTGGAGGCTTGCATCAGATTTTCGGAAGAATAGGCAAGATACAAGCTTTCAAGCGGAGCCTTTTCTCGAAATTCCAGCAATTCGGGACAGGCTAATGGCTCAAGCGGTATCTGTAACTGAAGACCTAACCAGCGATAACGTGCCGGAAACCGGCAACGAGCCTTTACCGAGTCAGATGCAGACCAAAATGCACGAAGGGAGGCTATTAGCTCATTCTGTAAAGAGAATTGCGGCGAGCTAAGCAGAAAATTTTCATCCAGGATGCGGGGCTTACCCGATGGCGCATGCAAAAGAGCTCGCCATTGCGGATGATCGGCAAGCTCCATGAGCATAGCGCGCTCAACGAATTGCGCTTGTTCAGCATGGAGATCAACAGAGCACAGGAAGACCCAAAAAAACAGGGAGGCTAACAAGCCTCCCCGTTGTTGCAAACTCATCACGCAACTGACTTATTGACAGTTTACCGTTACAGAGTTTTCGTACTTCCACATTTTCTCGGAAGCGTAGTCCGTGGTCGAACCAAAAGCACCACCAGACAGAATATTCACAAAGAATACGGGGTCAACAGACTTAGGCATGACGGTATTTTTGGCACAACCTTCTGTTTCAACGTTGATGATGCGATCCTGATTGGCACGCTGAACAGCCACGATACCGGGGCCTTCAAATGGCACGCCATCGATGTTACCTTTGATTTTCTCTCCGTTAGAAGACATCACGTTAATGCGCTGAGTATCTTCGTTCAGAATCGTCGCACAGCCGGAAGCCAATACGATAGAGGCCACAACCAGACCCATTCCCAATTTGTTTTTCACTTCTTGTATCCTCGTTATATAACTTGTTTCGCTTCTATCAATGAAGCGTCGCGCACTATATAACAAAGGCTAATGACAAGTTAGTGCTTAATCTCATTTTTGAGGCATGCTTAACTATGGATCGGCCGTAAAAACACTACCATCAGGATAGAAGGTATACCAGGCAAACCAGAAGGCCACGGTAGCTGGCACCTCCCCCCCCTGTTCGTCCTGTAAAAAGGCACTGCGTGACAGCTCATTCCACTGCACAGTGAAACGCTTACCCTGCCAGGCGTCTGTCAGCGCTGATTTGCCCGTGCGGCTCAATTCACTGAAGGGATAGGCCCTGGCCTGACCATTCAGCACAACTCCCAACACCTGCTCTTTGGCGTGATAGCGCTTGGGTGCCTGATGATTTACATCAAAATAAATGGCCGGCGAACTAGCGTAACCCAGGTAAGGATTCCGCGAATAATCGCGACTGTAGCCGGTATTCGTACTTAACACACGCGTATTCGGGTAACGCTTTAGCCAGTCCTGCCAGGTCGTATGAGACATACTCAGTAACTCCAGCCGTGTGCCCTGCATAGGCCCACTCACCGCACGCATTAATAACTGCGACCAAAGCGATTCAGTTTGGCGATCGTAAAGCAGTACATCGCTCTGATACAGCAACCCCGACACACCAAAGTCTAATTTCTTTTCCGGTAATTCGGCTGAGAACGCCATTCCTGTGCCACACAACGGACAAAAAGTAACCGCCACGGCTGCGCCACCAAAGTCATCATTAACAATTTCATGCCAATTCATGATGGCAATAGGATAGGCTCGCGCTTCTCCATTTAAATACAGTCCGAGGATACGGTCACTATTTTCAATAAAGTCGACCTCGCTGGCATCAATGAAACGGGGTGCATCTATGGCAGGAATACCATCTCGAGGCGGGCCACCATGATGGATTTGCGAAACGGGAATTGCTGAACGGGACAAATCAAAGCCATTTTTTGCCCATACAGGCTGGCTTACCAGCATAAACAGGCACACGCACACGCCAGGCAGCTTCATGAGTAATCTCCGAAAGAGTATGGTGCTGAGAACAGCAACTCGTTGATTAGTTCCACCCCTAGGCAGCGTGGCCTACATTGCGTAAGATCTGTGTGTGAATTTCTGACCTGCGACAGGGAATCCCAATGCGTCAACTCAGTATTATATTCTGCCTGCTGGTACTGCTCAGTGCTTGCTCAACCCGCGAGATTCAAAGCTCGCTCACCGGCTCGACCGCGCAACGCCTGGTGACCCACAGCATCGACGACATAGTAAGACTGCTGCCGGATGAACCCTTCAAGGACTGGCGAGGCAGCACACTCTATTTGCAAACCTATTTCTTGCACGATTCCAGCATTAAGGCCTACGCCGATGAGCGCTTGAAGCAGGAATTGAAACAACGTTTCGGCATTCAGCTGACCACCGAACCCCAATTGGCACAACACGCCATGACCGTTTTTTACACCTCGCTAGCCACCGACAAAGACACTTTTGGTCTGACCATTCCGCTCGGTTATGTACCCGGTTTTGACGAAAGTACCAAACTGAACATCCTTTCTCTCGAAAAGTTTCATGGTATCGCTGAGCTCTATTATTTTATTGGTAAGAATGGCGATGAGAAACGACAACCCACCTTACAGTCCGTTGTGAAAACCGACGCCTTGGGCCTACCGTTTATCACGATCCCATTAAGTAATCTGGAGCGTGCTGGCGAGAAGCCTAACCCTAAAGAGGACCGAAAACGCCGCCACGAGTTTCATAAAGCTAAATAGATTCTATACTTGGCTCAGGGTATCCCACAGCACTCTCATGATTCGCTGATATGGTTTCGCAACACCCGGTAGCGAAAGTTTCCCTGATCCCCGACCAAGTGAGAAGGTATATCGATTGTGATCTTTTCCCGAGCCAAGCGAGTGCAGGAACTGGAAAAGGAGAACCAGGCGCTGAGACAGGAAGTCGACCACCTCAAAGCACAACTCGCGCAACAGCAAGCCGAAAACAGTCAGCTGCAGAAAGCTGCCGAAAATCTTGCTATTCAGGAAGGTAAGGCAGAGACCTTCAGCGAATGTACGCGACGTAGCGCTCTGCTGAATCAAAAACTACGCGAGCACATCTCCGAAAACGCTGAACTACTAGAAGCGGAAAAACACAAACTCGAAGCCTCCAGCAAAGCCATTCACGAGGTGCAAAACATTCTGGGCGGCATTGATCAACAATTGCAGGCAATCGATACACAGGCTGCAGAAACAACTTCAACGGTTAAAAATCTTACTCAGGATATTCATAACGTCACCGGCATCGTCGCGATGATTGAAGAGATTTCGTCGCAGATTAATCTACTCGCCCTTAATGCTGCGATCGAAGCTGCCCGTGCGGGAGAGCATGGAAGGGGTTTTGCGGTCGTGGCCGACGAAGTGCGCATGCTGTCGGGCCGTACTGACGAAGCCATCACCCAAATCCGCAAGCTAATCGACACCATCGTGAGTGAATCTGCCAGCACCGAAGAAGGCGTTGAGAAGATCATCAGCGACAGCCAGAATCTTTCGTCAACGACGGTTCAAATCGAACAGTCCGTTGGACGCATCATTGAGGTTACCAGCGCACTCACCCATCTGATTCTGTCCAGCAGTCGGAAAATCACGGTACAGTCACATCTATTCGATCATTTAAGCTGGAAGAACATGATTTACCGCCTGTTTACTCAACCCACTTTAAGCGAAGATGATTTGGCGGCCCTACCACCACTAGAGGGCACCCGCCTGGCCAATTGGCTGGCACAAGAGGAGACCATCACCGCTTTGCGCAGCATTGGCCGCTACGAACTTATCGTAGAAATGCGCGAGCGCTGTTATCACGATGCACGCGAAGCGCTTGACGCGGTGCTTGAAGAACGACATGAAGACGGCAGAGCTGCCCTGCTGCGAGTAGAAGAAGAGTCACAGCAATTAGTGTCAACTTTGTTTGAGACGATTGAGAGTTTGAATGTTGATCGCTAGATGGGACACGCGGGACGGGAAACGCTTTGGGGCGCCGGACGCTCTATACCCTTCGTCATCCTGAACTCGATTCAGGATGACGTGGGAGCGTCAGACGTCTGACTTCGAACACTTTCGCCAGTGCCAAATCAATGCCCCCGCCAATACGGCCTCGAGCGCAGCCATCGCCACCAAAGCCCCTGTTACGGCGACCGCCGTCAACGCGAATAGGCGGGCAGCAAGCAGCCCGCAACTTACCAGGGCCGCAAATCGCACTGCGGCCAGTTGTTGTGCCTGATCGTCACGTGGCACCCACCACATCGCAACGCCTATACCGATTTGCAGGCCGCCGTATACGCTGACGAATTCGGCGAGGCCTGCGTCACTGACAAATTCAAAATCGAGAAAGCCCGCTGCAAGCATGGGGCGTAAGAGGCACCAAAAACCCGACAACAGATACAGACCACCGATGACTCTTAGCAACGTCATGGTTGTGCGCTCGCTAGATTTTGTTCGTCGAAATAGCGATACTCAATACGGGCCTCATAATGATCGGCACCACTGTATTTGGGTATATTGGTCAAACCCTCAAACCGACGCAAACGCCGTTTGTCGCTGTCGTAATGCAATATCAGAGGTTCCACCAGCATGCGAACCAGCCAGTTTTGGGGTTGAACTCTAAAGCGCAGCATACCCTGTTCATTTTGCTCCATGAAGATTTCAAAACTCACCAGTTTTGCCCGCGTTAGCGCAACAAATTCAAACTCGACTTTATCACCCGCTGCCAGCTTGTCCCACTGCTGTTGAATCATGCGATCGAAGCCGGCATCGGCGACCACCAGAGACTGTTCATCGAGTGATATGCTCTCCCGCTCCAAGCCCTGCTCGGTACGGGATTCGATAAGTACATTATCTTTGTCTCGGCTTAGATGCGTTTGCCCCGAATAGCGCAGGTCTTCAAAAATCAGGTCCGGCAGCACGCTACTGTCGCCGAAATACAGATTTTTCCGAGCGATGAGGGCAGTACTGTTTTCGGATTTTTTAGCTTGCCTGTAGAGTACTTCGCCATATAAGTAGCGCCCTTGGTCATCAAGCTCGATACGATGTGCCTCGCTGTAAATCGACTCACCGCTTTGTAGATCGTAGGCCAGCCCCTCAAAACGCAAGCTTTCGGCTGTAACAGGCAGGCAAATCGCCACCAGGCAAAAGGCCGCAAACAGTTCAACCCTTTTCAAGGTCCTTCTCCCCGGGACCCACCAGCACAGCGGAGAGGGCACCTACCAAGGCCCACAAGCCCCCAGTCGCAACCAAAGCGCTGTTCTCAAATTCGAGGGCGCCCAGCGCGCGGCCGGCCGAGTAGGACATCACACCGGCTACCGAATAAACCACCGCACTCAGCCAAACCTTACGTAAGGTCCATTGCAGGGAAAGTGGCAGCGTACACACAAAGCCGAGCCAGAGAAACATCAACCAGAGAGGAATCGGCAGCAAAAAGTAGTGCGTGACAGACTCGTCAAAACGATACCACCCCAGTGCCGCAAACGTGGAGTCTGCCGCCATCCCCAAGCCAGCAAGAATAGCCAGTTTTGTCCAAACCACGCTCGACCAACGCTGTCGTAAACCTTGCGCCAGCAATCCCAGCAAACAGGCGCCGGCAATGGCTGCGTAGTTAAAGATTGCCGCAAACCAAAGCCCCTGAAACAACAGAGCGTTACCTGCCAGCTGGGGCCAGGCGACACTGGGCATGGGTGTCGGCCGGGTTAAACTGTTCATAGGCCTTGCGTGCTCCGCGTGAGGGGTTCATCGCGAAACTCGGGTTTGGCATACATCAGGTGTGCAACACCGATGGCACGCTCGACAAAGCCGCCCTCGCAATAACACAAATAGAACTCCCACATGCGCTGGAAGGTCTCGTCATAGCCCAAGGCGCTTACCTTGTCTTGTTGAGCGGTGAAGGCGTCGAACCAGGCTTTTAGCGTGCGCGCGTAGTGCTCGGCAAAGTCGTTCATACTGACCAGGCGCATATCTGACACCTGAGCGCAGGCATCATTGAGGGCTTTCACCGAGGGAATGCAGCTACCGGGAAAGATATATCGCTGAATAAAATCCACATCGCGACGGGCACTGTCGTAGCGCTGCTCGGGAATAGTGATGGCCTGCATGAGCATGGCACCACCGGGCTTGAGCAGGCGCGAGCAAGTTTCGAAGAAGGTGGGATAGTACTGCCAGCCCACCGCTTCGATCATCTCGATGCTCACCAGTTTATCGAACTGACCTTCGAGGGAGCGGTAATCCTGCTTGAGCAGCGTAATGCGGTCTTCGAGACCAGCTTCTTTAATGCGTTCCGCCGCCAGAGCGTGCTGTTCTTCCGAAATCGTAGTGGTAGTGACATGACAACCATACTCACTGGCGGCATGGATGGCGAAGCCCCCCCAGCCCGTACCTATTTCGATCACGCGTTCGCCAGGCTTTAGATTTAAGGTCTGACAAATGATATCAAGCTTGTGCGAGGCGGCTTCGGCAAGGCTTGAATTGCGATGTGGATAAATCGCCGAGGAATACATCATGCTGGGGTCGAGAAACAGCTGGAACAGCTCATTACCCAAGTCATAGTGCGCCGCGATGTTGCGCTTTGAGCCACGTTCGGTATTTTGATTGGCGCGATGGAACCACTTGCGTAGCGGTTTGGCCAGCAGTGCCAGGCCGCCTTCTAGGCCGTCGAGTACGTCCATATTGCGCACCATAATGCGCACTAACGCGGTCAGGTCGGGGGTGGTCCAGTCACCGGTCATATAGGCTTCGGCGGCTCCAATACTGCCGCCCATGGCGATATCGACGTAAGCATGCGGATCTTCGATTCTTAACTCGCCACGTAATGAGGTCAGCTCCGGAGCCTCACCAAATTGCATGCGCTCATCGCCATCAATAATCGTCAGGCTGCCGGTGCGCAAATGTTTAAGTTGTGACAGGACGAGTTTTCGCGAAAGGCCACTAAAGCCCGAGCGGCGACCTGTTTTGCTACTAAGTACTTGAACGGAACTGCTCATCCCTTGAACTCCTGTGTCGACACGGCGGATGATGGCTCCGCTGCATGTTTGGGGTGATTATGAAAGGGCACGCCTTTGAGCCAAAGCCGCAAAGCCTGCCAATAAATACCTGTTGTCACTTTTACGGTTTCGAAAGGATGGCGGATCATGAGGCGGGTGGCTTTGTCTACAAGACTATGGCGCTCCATCACCAAGGTCGCATCGAAGTGCTTGCGGCCCGACTCCGCTGCCACGGTGTTATCCATGTGTACACGCAGATGTTGCTCCGGATTGGAGAACACCCAGTGATATTGCATCTCCATAGGATTAAAGGGTGACACGTGAAAACGCTTGTCAAAGTCAAAGCGGTGATGGCGCTCATTTGCCGACTTCACCGCCAACGCGTAGGCATGCCTTTCTCCCCAGGGGGTATTGGTAATTTCAGCCAAAATGGCGCTCAATTCGCCCTGTGCGTCGAAGCAATAATAAAAGGTAACCGGATTAAATAAATAGCCGAGATAGCGCAGGTGAGTGAGCATGCACACACGCGTAATACCCTCAATGCCCAGCTCCTGTTCGATGAGATTGATGACTGCCTGCTTCAGGTCACCCTGCTCCGGCGCATAATAATCCTCGCGTCTGAAAGACAGCAGATTAAAGGATTCCAGCGAGACAAATCGATGCCGCCTGGCGACAGCCTGCAACTCATCCAAATCGAGGTACCACATTAGCAGTGGGTAAGTGAATGCGTGCCCCTTAGGCACAAA
>JBFHVM010000128.1:0-9144 GCA_041589495.1 Oleiphilaceae bacterium
CACTCGGCGGTGTTGCGGCACAGGTCTTTAGAGCTTGCGTTTTGCCCATCGATGTTTTCGTGCGTGGATTCAGCCATTCTGCCATCTGCGCATAAACACGTTTACTGTGCGCGAGGCGCAGATGGGGCATGTTCTCAAAATGCACCGAGAGACTATTGCCAGGCGCAGATCGTGGCATTGCACTGGACTTTCTCACCAGACCGTCGCCCAGTAACTTACTTAGGACTCCACCTTCAACACTGCCCAGATCACCACCCATAAAGTAATGCTGAGCGCGAGGGTAAAAACTCAGGCATGCTTGTTCGTCACCGTGGTTTTGCGAAAGAGGCTCCATACCATGTTTGAGCCCTTTAATTCCTGTGCTGCGAATCGAGATCCATTCCGCCCATATGTTGACGTATTCCAAAGGTAATTCGGCGACCACATGGCCCAGCAGGTCACCCAACTTTTCGAGCGGGGCGCCCTCGTGCGGGGTCCCCAAATACACGCAGTGTGAAAGAGATTTAAGCCAGGGCGAAGAAGACTGTTGGGCAAAGTGCTGGGCGTAACGACTTACCAGCCCGCCCATACTAAAGCCGACCAGCATTAGCTCATCGATTGGCATAGGATAAGTTGCGCATAACCGATCCAGCAGTGCTGCAAATTCGCGTCCATTGGCTTCACTGGAAACACCCGTGTTGTAGCGCAGAAACAGCGGCGTAAACCCAAACTCCTCTTGTAAGAGCTCTCCATAATGAGCGCATTTACGGTCGTTTACAGCTGTTATTTCTTTGTCAAAATCCCAAATGGATTCGAGGTTGGTTAAACCATGTAAGAATACTACGACTTTATTGCTCAAGGGCAAACCAAACTGCTCCTCGAACGCCGAATCCAGTGTTAATCGCTCTGACTGATGATAGAAGTCCATTTTGATGGCGAGCGGATTGTGACTTTGTACCAAGTAATCGCCAATCACGCCATTTAAAACTGATCGGCTGAGCAGTGACCAATGTTTGAGCTTATTCTGCGAGGTTGGATTCATTTTGATGGGGGCTTTGGAGAGACGCTTCAGCCTAGCATACTCTTGTGGTTACATGTGAAGCATAAGTTTAACTTAAGTGTTAGAAGTCAGACTTTGATCAAAAAAGGGGGCAGATCAGACAAATTCGAAAGTCTGATCTGCCCCCCACACAGTTTACCAAGCCAATGATGCCCCGGTCTGATATTCCGTAACACGGGTTTCGAAGAAGTTTTTCTCCTTGCGCAAGCTGGCTTGTTCATCCAGCCATGGCAGCACGTTTTTGGCGCCTGGGAAAGGCTCGGCTATCTTCAATTGCTTGGCGCGGCGATTGGCAATAAACCGAAACTGCTCGACGTGGTCATCGGCGCTGTAGCCAAGAATGGGGTCTTTCAATAAGAAACGAGCGTAGGATTGCTCCGCGGCTTCGGCTTCCTGCCACATGGTGTTTAGTGCTTGTGGGTCGAGCGTGAGGTTTTCTTCTTTCATTATTTGTCTTACCACACGCAAGCCAAAGGCACAGTGCATCACTTCGTCGCGCATAATGTATTGCAGTTGTTCAGCCGTGCCTTTCATCAGTCCTCGCCGCTGCAGGGCGAATATGGGGCTGAAACCGTTGTAGAACCAGCAGCCCTCAAAAATGGCGGCGAAGAAGGTGTAAGACAGTACAAACTGTTCAAGGTCATCACGGCTTTTGAGGTCAATCTCAGTCGTCAATACTGAGTTAAGTCGCCGGTTGGCGAGCTTGATCTTGCTGTAGATGGCGGGTTCTACGCGATAACGATTATATATTTCGCTCTGATCTAATCCGATGGTCTCGATGCAGTGCTGATAGGTCCAGGTGTGCATGGCTTCTTCAAACACTTGTCGGGCTTGGTAAATCTGCAGTTCGGGAGCACTCATTTTTTCCATCACCGCGAGGCCAATATTGCGCATGGCGAGGATGTCTGATGTCGTGAGATAAGCCAGAACATTCTCGAACACGTGGCGTTCCTCGAGAGTCAGTTTGTGATGATAGTCGGCCACGTCCTGCGACATGTTTACATCCAGAGGCGTCCAATGATTTTTATTGGCATTTAGAAAAAACTCCCAGGCCCAGGGGTACTTAAAAGGCGCTAGCTGATTGACATCAGTACCACCGTTGACGACGCGTTTGTCTTCGATACGCACAGGTGGCAGAGCCTGCAGATGGATGTCATCGTTTGGCTCTGTCATCACATCCAACGTTGTCTTTTCTTTCGTGTGAGCTTTAGACGGTATGGCAGATGTTAAGGGATCGTCCCAGTTGGGGCTTAGCATCATCGTATCCTCAGGGGTATGTTGGGTGGTGCTCATCGTCGAGTTCATTGGCAGGCCTCACAGTCGGGTTCTAGAATGGAACACATCTTGGGTGCGGCTTGCCCTTCGGTGAGCGGAAAGCCGTCGTCATGCTCCGTGCCGGACTGGGCATCTTGAGCCCCCGGTACAGGTATATCGTGTTGTGATGGTCTCTCTTTGTGGTCGACGGGTGTACTGTTCTTTTCGGTGTGTGTTGCACCGAGTGAGCGCAGGTAGTAGGTGGTTTTTAAGCCCCGGCTCCACGCGGTTTTATACAGATTGTCCAGCTTTTTGCCGGAGGGTTCCGCCATGTATAGGTTGAGGCTCTGCGCCTGGTCGATCCATTTTTGCCGGCGGGCCGCGGCCTCTACCAACCAGTGTGGCTCGATTTCAAAAGCTGTGGCAAACAGCTGTTTGATGCGTGTCGGTATGCGTTCTATTTGGGCAACACTGCCGTCGTGATACTTGAGATCATTCACCATCGCTGCATCCCAGAGGTTTTCCGCCTTCAGCACTTTCACCAGCCAGGGATTGACCACGGTAAACTCACCCGAGAGGTTCGACTTCACAAACAGGTTTTGATAGGTGGGTTCAATGGATTGCGACACGCCTACAATGTTGGAAATGGTCGCAGTGGGCGCAATCGCCATCACATTGGAGTTGCGTAGGCCATCGCGTTGTATCTTTTGTCGTAAGGCAGGCCAATCAAGCGTTTGACTGAAATCGCAAACCGTAAATTGTTCGCCGCGCTCATCGCGCAGTTTTTTCAACGAATCAATGGGCAGTATCCCCTGGTCCCACAATGAACCCTTGAAACTTGCGTAGGTGCCCCGGTCTTTCGCAAGATCACTGGACGCCTGCAACGCAAGATACGAAATCACTTCCATAGACTGATCTGCAAAGTACACTGCGTCCACGCTGGCGTAGGGAATACCCATGGCATAGAGCGCATCCTGAAAGCCCATAATCCCAAGCCCTATGGGGCGATGGCGCAGGTTAGAGCGTTCTGCCTGTGGGCAGGCGTAATAATTAATGTCGATTACGTTATCGAGCATACGGATAGCGGTGCGAATTGTGTGCTGGAGGTGTTCCTGATCGAGCTGCGCATCACGTATGTGCCTGGACAAATTGATGGAGCCCAAATTGCATACCGCGATTTCGTCGTCGCCGGTATTCAGGGTGATTTCGGTACATAAGTTGGAAGAGTGCACTACGCCGACATGCTGCTGAGGCGAGCGGATATTGCAGGGGTCCTTAAAGGTAATCCAGGGGTGTCCGGTTTCAAACAGCATGGAGAGCATTTTGCGCCATAGCTCCACTGCCGGCACGCGTTTGAATAGTTTAATTGCTCCTTGGTCGGCCTGCTGTTCATAGTACTCATAACGCTGTTCGAAGGCCCGCCCGCTCAGATCGTGCAAGTCTGATACATCGTGAGGCGAAAACAGTGTCCACTGCTCCTCTTTAAACACGCGCTTCATGAACAGGTCGGGAATCCAGTTGGCGGTATTCATGTCGTGGGTACGGCGTCGTTCGTCGCCAGTGTTTTTGCGTAGATCGAGAAAATCCTCAATGTCCAGGTGCCAGGATTCCAGATAGGCACAAACAGCGCCTTTGCGTTTACCTCCCTGGTTGACCACAACAGCGGTGTCATTGACCACTTTCAAAAACGGCACTACGCCCTGCGAACGGCCATTAGTGCCTTTGATGTGAGCACCCAGGGAGCGCACCGGCGTCCAGTCATTGCCCAATCCTCCGGCCCATTTGGAGAGCAGGGCATTGTCGCGTAAAGCATCATAGATGCCGCCCAAATCGTCGGGTACTTGGGTCAGGTAACATGAGGACAATTGTGGGCGCAGAGTGCCAGCATTGAATAAGGTAGGGGTAGAGCTCATGTAATCAAAAGACGATAAAAGATTGTAGAATTCGATGGCCCTGTCTGTGGGTGCATCTTCTTTCAGCGCGAGACCCATGGCGACACGCATAAAAAAGGTCTGTGGCAATTCGATGCGTTGTTCCGCATGGTGAATAAAATAGCGGTCATAGAGAGTTTGCAGGCCGAGATACTGAAATTGTTGATCACGCTCCGGCACGATGGCGGCGGCGAGTCGATCCAAATCAAAGCTGGCCATATCGGGGTGCAGTAATTCGTGCTCAATCCCCATCCTGATCGAAGCATTAAACACCTCACCATAGTCGCTGTTGCGGCGTTCAGGATGCGCCGAAATGTTGATCTTCAAAGCCTCTGCGGCTTCGCTGAACAGCGCCTGTAACAACAAGCGTGCACACACAAACGCATAATTTGGCTCGGATTCAATCAAGGGGCGTGCCGCCATGATCAGTGCAGTGCTAATGTCCTTCTCTTTTATGCCTTGATACAGGTTGCGATAGCTCAGTTCGAGTAAATGTTTAGCGTCTACTTCCTCAAGACCCGCGCAGGCCTGCATAATGGTTTCGCGTACATGGCCAATGTTTAATGGGGCCGTTGAACCGTCCGCCAGTGTCATTTTGAAATGTGGCGTAGTGCTGTCCTTTGAGTCTTCTTCGGCCCGTCGTTGTGCATGTTGTTCACGGTAAAGCACGTAGGCTCGTGCTACTTTCTGCATGCCTTCGCGCATGAGACCGAGCTCTACCTGATCTTGAATGTCTTCGATATTGATCGAAGCGCCAGATGGATAGAGTTTGTTGAAGCGTTGGCTAATATGACTAACGATTGTGTTGGCCAAGGTTTTAACTCGTGTGGCATCGGCCGCCTGACCTTCAACGGCTAGAATGGCCTTGGTAATGGCTACAGCGATTTTGTCGTGCGTAAAAGGCGCCAGTGTGCCATCGCGTTTGATGACGGAGAATGTGTTTGTCGCGGAAGAGTGTGATGCGCTTGCTTCTGTTTGTTGTGGCAAGTGGGCAGTGTTTGTCATGGTTTGTGTTCCATCGCGTTAGGGCTTTCAAAGCCGCCAATCCTTCGCGATCACACAGTTAGACGAATAACGTATCCATACCGTTTGGGGCACAACGAACTCAACCCAAAGCACAAACACCGTCTTTCGATGAACCTTTAGTCGCGAAGGCATGAAAGTCCACTCGCAGTACCGCGAGTGAAAAGCCATGGCAGGTCTTCGGACTTAGGGGCAGTTAAGCTCAGTATGCCAAGCTTAAAACGCCTACAGCGACGGCTTCCCGAACATGGTGTTCAGTGCCTGATTGTCGAGCAATATAGCCGCCAATCGTGTCGCCTTCGTTCCCCAATACCGCTGCGCGTCAGTTCCGGATTTTCACCGGATTCCCTCTTAGCACAAGCGAATCGATCTACAGGATCGTCGTTGTGAACCAAAGCTGGATACAATATATAGTTGGTGTGTGGGTAATGCAAGTTGATATGTTGTGGTTTTGGTCCCGTATTCAAACGGCATCAATTTGTATGCAAAATATCGTGTGTTTTCTACTCATATTATTCTACGGGTGCTTGATCGGCTATCCCGTGAGTTTAGGCGTTAAAGGTCGACAACACTATTACAGTGTCAGCAGTTATGTGCTGAGGATGAAAAACGTTTCTCCCTAGTCAGTTTTACCTTAATGCAATTCACCCGAGATAGTTGAAATGTTAGGCTACTTTGGCTCTGGGAGAAGTGATGACCACTCGCTCGCGAATAATGGCTGACGCAAATGAATGCAGCGCGAAACATAACCTTATCAATGATTGTTGTGATGCTTGTCTTGGCTGATATCGCACTGGCGAGCATCGGTTAACGTTAATGGAGTTACAGGCGGTGGTAAGGTCGTCCCGTATGCGAGATTGCCGCCGGCCTATATAACAACATTCCAAGACACATCAGTGTCAAGTTTTCATGCCTTAGGGAGGCATTATGCGCGCAATTGTTCAAAGTGGCGTGGCCGGTTTGTGTGCAACGACCACACAAAGAGTGTTCCTGTTTACGGCAGTCACTCTACTGCTGCTGGTTTCAGGTAGTGATGCTCAGGCGCATGCGGTGGCGCAGGGAGATAAGGGTTTCATCCAGGAAACCAGCGGAGTCAACCTGATGGCGTTTACCTACCTTGGGGCGAAACACATGGTCACCGGTTATGATCATCTGCTGTTTCTTCTAGGTGTTATCTTCTTTCTTTATCGTATGCAGCACATCGCTATTTATGTGAGTCTGTTTGCCTTGGGCCACTCAACGACGATGCTGTTGGGGGTGTATTTCAATATTGGTATTAACAGCTACATCATCGACGCCATTATTGGTTTGTCGGTGGTTTATAAGGCGCTCGATAACATTGGCGCCTATCAACGCTGGTTCGGCTACCAGCCGAATACCAGGCTCGCGACGCTTATCTTCGGCTTTTTTCATGGTTTTGGTTTGTCTACCAAAATCATCGAATACGACATATCTCCCGATGGTCTCATTCCCAATCTTTTAGCCTTTAACGTAGGTGTCGAAATCGGCCAGCTTCTGGCCTTGGCAATGATACTCATTGTGATGAGTTTCTGGCGGAAAACAGATAATTTTCTGCGCCATGCCTACACCGCCAATGTTGCTATGATGAGCGCAGGCTTTTTGCTCATTGGCTATCAACTCACTGGCTATTTTGTCGCGTAACATTGGAGAATCACGATGTATAACCATGCTATTCCCGATCGGGACGAACTCCCAAGTACAGCAAAGCTCGTTCGCTCTACCATACTTGCAGCGATCGTTGCGGCCGTGCTGCTGGTCACCGTTGTGATGCCTGCTGAGTATGCCTTAGACCCCACGGGAGTAGGGCGCATGTTGGGGCTGAGCGAGATGGGTGAGATTAAACGACAACTGGCTGAAGAAGCCGCGGCCGATGAAACCTATGAGAAGTCGATCAATTCCGTTGGCAGTTCGATGCCTAATCAAGCTTCGGCCGCATCCAAAGCGGAGCCTGCAGAACCCGAGAGGGGGGCTGATCCCGTCGCGCAAGCACGATCAATTGAACCTGCCATGCCAGAGTGGAAAGACGAAATACGGGTTGTGCTGACGCCGGGGCAGGGAACCGAGTACAAGCTCACCATGCAAGAAGGTGCGGTGGCGCAATTCGTTTGGGAGTCCGAGGGTGGACCTATCAATTATGATACGCACGGTAATGGTAGCGGGCAGAGAATCTCCTATGAGAAAGGCCGGGGGGTTCCCAAAGACGAAGGTGAACTGAAAGCTGCGTTTACGGGGAATCACGGCTGGTTTTTCCGTAATCGTAACAAACGTGACATCACCCTGATTCTCAAAACCAAAGGAGATTATGGCCAGTTGAAGAAGGTTATTTAGTAGGGGCGCACAGCGCTCTGTGGTTTCCAGCGTCTTTTCGGGTAGCTTATTGCTTGATGAAAAGACACGTTATTAGTGTTGTCTTCTTTTTAGAAAACTACCTCAAACGGAGACTGTGGTGGCAAAGAACCTAACGCGTAAGCCTGTAAAGAGTAGTTGTTGTGGGTGCGGTTAGATCAGAGCCCTCTTGCAGCACATTGACGCCTGCGTTAATTGCTCTTTGCTCGGCTTTTCTGTTTGGTGCCGCGACGCCGTTCAGTAAATATTTATTGGATGACTTTACGCCATTTCAATTGGCCGGCTTGCTTTATCTTGGTGCCGCCTTGGCATCGCTACCATCGGCAGTTTTAAGTCCGAGTAATCTGTTGCCCTCTCTAAATGATCATAAAAACAGGCATAGTCTGTTGGGGGCTGTTTTTTTCGGTGGTCTGCTTGGGCCGGTACTGCTGTTAATTGGACTGGATATTGCCGAATCGACGGCGGTGTCCTTGTGGTTAAACCTGGAACTGGTGTCGACCGCGATTATCGGGGCGCTCATTTTCAAAGAGCACCTCGGAAAGCTCTCGTGGCTGGGGGTAATGATTGCTTCTCTGGCTTCATTCATTGTTACTTTGGAGCCCGGGGTCACTGTGCATTGGGCCGGGATCATTCTGTTTCTTGCTTGTATTTGCTGGGGGATCGACAACCATTTAACGGCACGCATCGATAGTCTGTCACCCAGTCAAAGCACCTTCTGGAAGGGGCTCGTTGCTGGCGGAGTAAATCTGGTCATCGGCCTGTTGCTGCATCCGCTGGGCAGTGATTTTAAGCTGATTGTAGCTGCGCTTTTGATCGGTGCTGTGTCTTATGGTGTGAGCATTGTTCTTTATATTCGTGCCAGTCACTCCCTGGGCGCGACCCGGGCACAGGTAGTATTCTCGACGGCACCCTTTTTTGGCGTATCGCTGTCAGTATATTTTCTCGGTGAGGCATTCACCTGGGGTTACGGCATTGCTGCCGCCCTGTTTGTTGTCGCCATTGCTTTGCAACTGATCGGCGAGCACGCACACCCGCACACTTCAGATATTCACCACCGGTATGAGCATTGAATCTGCAGACTAAAACAATTAGTCACCTTTTGGTCACAGACGGTGCCTTCCTCAACAATCACTTCGTCGCCACAAACGTCGCCCGCAGCGGTGCGGGATAACCTTCCACCGTTTTGTTATGGTCTTCGGGATCCAAAAAATCAGGCAGGGAGTTAAAGCGCATCCAGTCGGTGCTGCGTTGTTCTTCGATGGTGGTCTGATTCAGGTCCACACACTTCACTTCTTTAAAACCGGCACGGCGTAGCCACTGTTCGAGCGTGGGAACGCTGGGGAGGAACCAGACATTACGCATCATGGCGTAGCGGTCATCGGGTACCAGACTGTAACCTGCAGCCTCATCGACCACGAGGGTTTCAAGTACTAATTGGCCGCCTTGGCGCAGGGTGCCTTTTAGTTCATAAAGATGATCGATCGGACTGCGGCGATGGTAGAGCACACCCATGGAAAAGGTGGTGTCGAA
>JBFHVM010000129.1:0-9094 GCA_041589495.1 Oleiphilaceae bacterium
CGAAACGGCTTCCATTGCCATTAAGGCCGCTCAAACGGGCCACATGGTGATGTCCACATTGCACACCAACAGCGCCCCCGAGACGCTGACCCGTATGCTTAATATGGGGGTACCGGCTTTTAACATTGCCACTTCGGTGAGTTTGATTATTGCCCAGCGCTTGGCACGCCGTTTGTGCAGTTCGTGCAAGGAAGCCTATGAACTGCCAAAAGATGTGCTGGAAAAGGAAGGGTTCACAAAAGAACAAATCGAAACAGGCTTTACTTTGTACCGGCCAAAAGGCTGTGATAAATGCAATGGTGGATATAAAGGCCGCGTGGGTATTTACGAAGTGGTGAAGGTGACTCCGGAAATTTCCGAACTGATTATGGCCGAAGCCACCAGTATCGAAATAGCCAAGGCAGCCGATGCAGCCGGATTTAATAATCTGCGCAAATCTGCACTGCTTAAAGCCATCCAGGGTGTTACCAGCCTGGAAGAAGTAGAACGCGTAACGAAGGATTAAGGCATGGCCACTAGTACCGAGAAACTCGCTTCCTTTGATTGGGAAGGCACGGACCGCAAAGGCAATAAGACCAAAGGCACCATTTCCGGGGCCAATGCTGCACTGGTAAAGGCGCAATTGCGCAAACAGGGCATCAATCCCACTAAGGTAAAAAAACAGGCTGTCGCCATCGGTGGACCAAAGAAAAAGAAAATAACGCCCTTCGATATCGCGATATTCACACGCCAAATGGCGACGATGATGAAGGCGGGTGTCCCCTTGGTTCAGAGTTTCGATATCGTAGCTGACGGTTTGGAAAATCCCTCTCTACGCGACTTGGTTCTCGATATCAAAAATGATGTGGCAGCAGGGAATAACTTTGCGGGCGCCCTTAGAAAACACCCCAAGTACTTTGATGACCTATTTTGTAATCTAGTTGATTCCGGTGAAAAATCGGGTGCATTGGAAACCATGCTGGACCGCGTGGCCACCTACATGGAAAAGACAGAAACACTGAAGAAGAAAGTCAAAAAGGCAATGAGCTACCCCATAGCAGTAGTGGTCGTGGCTTTCATTGTCACCGTTATTTTGCTCATCAAGGTAGTGCCACAGTTCCAGCAAATGTTTAGTAATTTTGGTGCTGATCTTCCTGTATTTACACAGTTTGTTGTCGGAATATCTGAGTGGATGCAAGAATGGTGGTTAATCGTGATCTTTGGTGTAGCGTTTACGATCTTTGCTTTCAAAGAGATCAAACAACGCTCACCCAAATTCAGAGATGGGCTCGATCGCTTTGTACTTAAAATCCCCATCGTGGGCGAAATCATCGATAAATCCTCGGTAGCCCGTTTCGCTAGGGTTCTTTCCACGACCTTTGCCGCAGGCGTGCCATTGGTTGACGCCTTGGATTCGGTAGCCGGTGCCACCGGGAACGTGGTGTATCGTGATGCCGTCATGAAGATACGTGACGACGTGGCTTCGGGTACGCAGCTTCAGTTTTCCATGAAATCCACTGGCGTCTTCCCTTCTATGGCGGTTCAGATGGTTTCGATTGGTGAAGAGTCTGGTGCACTGGATACCATGCTGGACAAGGTCGCTTCCTATTTTGAAGAAGAAGTCGACAATCTGGTGGACAACCTGACGACCCTAATGGAGCCAATGATTATGGCTGTACTGGGTGTTCTGGTAGGAGGGCTTATCGTGGCCATGTATCTGCCGATATTCCAAATGGGTCAGGTGGTTTAGGCCTCTTAAAGAAAAAAGGAACCGCTGGGCGCGACCCTTGCCGACTTGAAAGTCGACCTACAGAATAGAGTTTGTGGGTCGACTTTTAGTTTTTATTAACCTTCATTACCTATAAAACAGTCTTTTCATGAATCAGCTTTTCACGACTCTGGCGGAAAACCCTGCCCTTTTTTACAGCTCCACACTAATACTGGGCCTTTTGGTGGGAAGTTTTCTTAATGTGGTCATACATCGCCTGCCCAAGATGCTCGAACAGGACTGGAAGGAACAGTGTGCGGTGTTGTTGGAGCAGGAACCGCCAGCTGAAAACAAAATCAGTTTGTCACGCCCAAACTCGCGCTGCCCCAGCTGCGGGCATGCAATCAAACCTTGGGAAAACATTCCCGTAATTAGCTATTTGTTTTTACGCGGTAAATGCAGCGCCTGTAAAACCCCCATATCTATTCGCTACCCTATCGTTGAAATGGTGACCGGTTTACTTTCATTGGCGATTGCCCTGCACTTTGGTGCCAACTGGGCTGGCGTGCTGGCCTTACTGCTCACCTGGTGTCTGATCTCGCTCACGCTCATTGATGCCGATACACAGCTGCTGCCCGATAACATTACATTACCGCTTTTGTGGCTGGGACTGATAGCCAACTACTTTGGTTTGTTTACCAGCCCGGGGGCATCGCTGTGGGGCGCGGTGTTTGGCTACCTGAGCCTTTGGAGTGTGTATTGGCTGTTTAAACTATTAACAGGCAAGGAAGGCATGGGCCATGGCGACTTTAAACTACTCGCCGCTCTGGGTGCATGGTTAGGCTGGCAAATGCTGCCAGTGATTATTTTACTATCGTCGGTGGTGGGCGCCGTCATTGGCATCACCATGATCGCCGTGCGCGGCAAGGACAAAAACATTCCCATTCCATTTGGCCCCTACCTGGCCATCGCCGGCTGGATTGCCTTGATTTACGGTAATGATATTGTGATGTGGTGGCTGGGCCCTCTGGCGCACTGATATGAGCACTCTTTTTATTGGTCTGACGGGCGGCATTGGTAGTGGTAAATCGGCCGCCTCAGCAGAATTTGAGCGTTTGG
This sequence comes from Oleiphilaceae bacterium, assembly GCA_041589495.1. Classification (GTDB taxonomy): domain Bacteria; phylum Pseudomonadota; class Gammaproteobacteria; order Pseudomonadales; family Oleiphilaceae; genus PZPK01. Next base: position 2,807 of record JBFHVM010000129.1, read on the forward strand.
GCATCAAGGTCGTTGACGCCGATATCGTTGCTCGCGAAGTCGTGGAACCCGGCCAGTCGGCACTGGCAAAGATAGCCGAACAATTTGGCAATGATTTTCTGCTCAACGACGGTTCCCTCGATAGAGCGAAGCTGCGCGAGCGGATCTTTAGTGATACCGCCGCAAAAGACTGGCTTGAGGGGCTGCTTCACCCGCTTATTCGGACCAGCATCATCGAACAACTTTCTTCGGCAAAGTCGCCCTACGCCTTGTTGGTGTCGCCCCTGCTGTTTGAAACCAATCAGCATGAACTGGTCGCACAGAGCATATTGGTCGATGTACCCAAAGATCTGCAAATTGCGCGTGCCTCGGCACGGGATGCCAACAGCATCGCGCAGATTGAAAAGATCATCGCGGCCCAAATGTCTCGTGAAGACAAACAGCAATACGCCGACATCATCATTGACAATAGCGGCGATCTCCATCATCTCCACCAGCAAGTTGGCAACATACACCAGCAACTATTGCAGCTTTCCCAAACTCACACTTAGTACTTGTCGCACGCGTCATAGTCGTTCACACTTGCGCCCATAGCCAATGAGAGAGCCAAGCATGAAAGTAAACTGCCCTACTTGCCAAAAATCCGTGGAGTGGAGCGAAGAGAACAGGTTCCGTCCCTTTTGCGGTGAGCGCTGCAAGCTCATTGACCTCGGAGCCTGGGCGAATGAGGAATATCGCGTGCCCGTTAATGACGCAGAAACCTGGAGCGAAGAAAATACCGGCCAGGATGGCCAAACCCTGCAATAAACCATCGGATCTGCAATGAAACCCTGTATCTTTTGTGACATAGGCGCTAAACGCGAAGTCGCCAGTACCATTTATGAAGACGACGATTTTGTGGTGATTATGGATGTTTATCCGCTCAGCGAGGGGCATTGCATGGTAATCCCTAAGCAACACGTGCAGCGACTTGGCGAACTGAACCAAGCGATGCAGCAACGCCTGTTCGAGCTCGGCGCACGCGCTATGCAGGCGGTACAGGCCTGCGGATTGGGACAACAGGGCATCAACGTATTGCTTAATGATGGCCCAGCCGCCAACCAGACTGTGCCACATCTTCACCTACATATTATTCCACGCAAGCCACGCGACTTACTCAGCACCCTTCCCAGGCTGGCCCTCCATGTAACCGGGCTATTCGGGATAAAAACCTCGCGCAATAAACTTAACGCGCTGGCCCAGTCCTTCAGCCAACACTTTTAGCCTATGTTGTGTACTCGCCTGCCTTTACTTTGTGTTCTGTGGTGTGGAGCGAGTACTGGGCTGGCGGGACAAGCCGACGAACGCCATGAAAACTGGCCTGCACTCCCACCCCCACACAGCACCGAGCATGTCGAAAGCAGCGCAGAAGACACGAGCACATACACCATGGAATGGTTGCGTGAAAAGCGCAATTATTGGGGAGCTCTGGTGGATCGCACCGGACGACGGCTGGACGGTTTTTTCGCCGGCCGCAACGCGATTGAGAAAAGCAACGACAGCTTCATAAAACTGGGCCTGCTGGCACGTCAGGAGAAAGGTGGGCGCGGGTATCTTGAACCGATTCTAAAGTTCAGATTGGATCTACCCACACTCGAAGAACGCTTAAAGCTGGTATTTGAGAGTGAATCTGACGACACCAAAACGCTGGCCGAAAAACGACGCGAACAAACCAATGCCCCTTCGCAAGAGCTAAAAGAAACGGCAACCGGGGCTTTGCGATATCAAACCCCGGCTAAAAAACGCTGGCGTGCGTCAACTTCTGTGGGCATCGATCTCGAAATCCCTCCCGATTTTTTTTGGCGCGCGCGTGGGCGCTATCGCTGGGATATCAATAAGTTCTGGAACTTCGAAACCCAGCAGAATCTTTACTATTTTCACAAAGATGGCTGGGGCGAAACGACACGCTTCACCTTTGAGCGCAGCGATGCCGATATCGTATTTCGATCGACCACCGAAGCCCGCTATGTGCATAACGAACGCAAGATGGAATACGCACAAACCTGGTCGTTTATAAAAGAATTGAGCCCGATACGCGCCATCAATTACCAATTTGGCTTACTTGCCGAGAATAAACCCGATCGTGCCGTCACTGATTACTTTATCAATACCGTATATCGACGCAAACTCTCGCAGGAATGGCTTTTTTATGAAATCATTCCCTCGCTCAACTTTCCCCGGAACGAGAGCTACACTCTCTCGCCCGCCATCTCAGCAAAAATCGAAATGGTATTTTCAGCACCACAATGAGCCAAACACATTCTCTCACCCTGCAACCCATCGCGACGGTTGAAAGCCCATTCAAAGAGAAATTTGGCCTACCAAGACAACCCGGGCTCATAAAATCAGCCAATGCCCGCTTGAAGATATTACCCCCCTTTGATCAGCCCGATGCGTTCAGAGGCATCGAAAAGGCCAGCCACTTGTGGCTTACCTTCGGGTTTCACGAGCATTATAAAAAAGACTGGAAAGCACTGGTGCGCCCACCGCTATTAGGCGGCAATGAAAAGATTGGGGTATTCGCGACGCGCTCCTCTTTTCGCCCTAACGCACTGGGTTTGTCTGTAGTTGCCTTGCACCGGCTGGCAAATGAGGACAAAGGGCTTTTTCTGGACATTGCCTGCCCGGATTTGATTCATGGCACGCCCATCTACGATATCAAACCTTACGTACCCTATGCCGATGCGATCGTTGAAGCACACTTTTCTCTCGCACAAGAAGCGCCCCCGGCATCACTAGCGGTATCGTTTTCAGCAAATAGCCTAAATCAGCTTCAAAGACACAGCCAAACACATCCAGAACTCAAACAACTGATCATCGAATGCCTAAGCCAGGACCCTCGCCCGGCCTACCGAAAAGGAGAAAAAGCCCGCGAATACGGCATGCAGCTGTACGACCTGAATATCATATGGATAGCAAAAGACAACGAAGCCGAAGTAGTAAGGCTCGAAACATTAGAGTAATAGAGGTGTTATGCGTCTAGCGTCAGACACCCGACGTCCGACTTAAAAGATGGTGATGACTTCCACCAGCCACACCCCGGCACACGAGTCCACCGCTGTGGCTGCTCCCTTCCGGGCCTGACCAGGTTCACGGTTTATCATTGCGAGGGGACCAATGAAAGTCACCATAGCGCTCGATCAAGCGACTGCTTGTTCGAAGTGCGCGCATAATAGCAAAGCAAAGATGCCTTGCAAAGACTTGATTTTTGCCTTGTTTATCTACTCATGCGAATACGATTTGGCCATCAGGGATTGCAGAGAAGATTCTGCGGCGACCACGTGACACTGCTCCCTGGCGCGCGTCAGTGCCGTGTAGAGCAATGGTCGCGTCAGCAACTCCTCTGCATACGGAGCCAGCACACAGAATACTTTAGCGTATTCCGAGCCCTGACTCTTGTGCACCGTCATTGCGTAAGCCGGTTGCCAGTGACGAATGCGACCCGGCGATACCACCAATGGTTCAGCGGTTCCTCCGCTTCCGGAGGGGAAATGCACCTCAAACCAATCACCACCCTGCTCGTTCGCACAGTGCACCACAAAGCCTATGTCGCCATTGTAAATACCCTGGTCGTGCTGATTTTCGGTTATGAGAATCGCCTTGCCGTGGTACCAAACCATGCCCTGACGAAAATGCGCCTCGATGACCTCATTAAAGCGACTTACCCCCCAGGGCCCCTCGTGTGTACTGCTAAGCACCTGAAATTTGGCAAAGGCCTCCGATAAAATCCGGGCATTGGCCCCCTGAGCAGCCAAAGCAAAATAATCACAATAGGACGCGCATAACTTGTCGTACACCTCCCGGGTTCGCGGCTTGTAAAGCTGCTGAAAACTAACCGCTCTCTCTAGATTCGCCGCGGCTCCATTTGTTCCTGCCTCCGCTCTTTCCGCAAAAAAGGCCTGTAACGCCTCAAAACTCCCCTCACGAATTAAGTCCGCTGCCGTTTTTAAATCTCCGCCAAAGCGAAAGGTCTCGCGTAGCTCACTCAGCATCGGAGCTGACGGATCTTGTCCAAAAGATACCTGTTTGTACTGAGTCACCCAACGACTAAAAACAGGACCAGGCTCAACCGGTGGTAATTGGTAGGGGTCGCCCAGCATGACCACACGGCAGGAAGACGGTAGTAAATTCAACAGTCGCTTGGCTAACAACAGATCAATCATGGAGCATTCATCAATGATCACAATATCGACTGCTGCAGTACAGGCTGCATGGCCGCGGAGCACTTCATCCTCGAGCGCGACTCCGTGTGCCCGACGCGTCTCATCGAGCGCATTATACGCAGCCAGAAAGCGGTGTATGGTCATGCTTGCACCCTGCAGCTGCGCTTTTAAGGCAGAGCCCTGCTCTCCACTCAACTGCGCCAATATTGCACTCTCCAGCCTGGCGGCAGCCTTACCCGTGGGGGCCAACAAACGTATTCGAGGCCATTCAGCATTCTGCTCACGATACTGAAATACCAGCCCTTGTAAAATACGCGCTGCCGTGGTCGTTTTACCCGTACCGGGCCCACCACTTACCAGGGTTACCGTCTGACTGAGTGCGCTGGCGATGGCCCGCTGCTGATCATTGAGACTGCAAGACTTGCTCAGGCTCTCGGGAGATACGTCGCACAACGCACAGTAATAATCGCGCAAAGACGTCGACCACTCGTAAGCACTTTGTCTGGATAAATCGACCAGGCGACGTTCTACCTCCTGTTCCAGCCGCCACCAGCGATACAAATAAAGTCCAGTTTCCGTTTTAACAAGCGGGCCGGACTGATCATCGACAAGGCGGGGCGACGATATGATGTAGGCCTGATCCAGTACATCACGCCAGTGCTGCTCATCAATATACCCTAACCAGTCATAGCCACACGGATCTTCGCGGAGAGACCATTGCACATACCCCTGATACAAGCGCTGAAAAAGCATTAGGACAATCTGAGCAAGCGCCCTCTGCTGCGCAGCTACTAGTGGGTCGACCCCCTTACCTCGCCGCAAGCGGGCTTCCTGATCCAGCAACCATTGGCAGGCATACAAATCACTTAACTCTACCGGGCTACCGTACTGGTCTTTCTGCAGGCTCAGCTGCTTGAGATAGACGTTACATAACCTCATTGCGCCATCGCCTCCGCTTTACCGCTGATCAGCGCATCCAAGGCCTCGATAAAGTCTTTTTCGGGGCGAGCAAAATACACGCCGGGCGGGGCCTCATCACTGATCTCTGCCTCCGGGTTCAAGCCTCGCAGGAATAAATACACCGCCCCACCAACATGCCGATCGTAGTCGTAATGATCGCGCAGACGCTGCTTCAAAAAACGATGCAGCGCAAGCGTATAAATAACATATTGCAGCGGATAGGCGTGCTCCTGCATCGCCTCTTCAAGGGCTTGCGGATGATAATGCAGGATGCTGTCGCCCAGATAATTGGATTTATAATCGGCGATAAAATAGCGTTGCCCAATCCGTAACACCAAATCGATGGCTCCCGTTACCAATCCCTCGAAAGATTCAAAGTGCCAGTGCGTATTACCTGGCATGTATTCTGCCCACAAGCGATTAAATTCGTCGACAGGCCATTGCTCCACACTAAAGTCGAACCCCAGTTCTACCAGATAGTCTTCAGGCGCCAGTGTCGCCAAACTAAAGTCTTTCCATAAGCGAGCGCGGCGAACCTCATGGCACCACTCACTTAAAAACCGGGACCACTCGTCTACCTTATCAAGCGGCACCAACTGATATCGGCGAAGCTGCTCTGCCGCATAGTTCTCAAGGTGGCCATACCGCTTTTGCAGGCGATCGATTAGTGCACCACTACCCAGCTCAATGGATTCAAACAGCTGATGCAAAAATGTCCCTGCAGCAGCGCCACGTGGAAAACGATGAATCGAAAGCTCGGCAGTGTAAGCAGGAGGATCGAGGCTCTCGTGCGCAGGATGTTCCGCTTCGGGAAAGTGATGGATATGCGACTTATGCAGGGAGGTAAAGCTCTCCACGCGCCATTGCTGTGACCACAAACGACCAAGATAGCGGGCCGCCATCTCGCCAGTAGCAACAGCAATGCTTGGCAACGTCTTCTGAGAGGCGTCATCAGAGGCTGCCAACACACCGGGCCATTGTTCACTGGCATTGAGCGACTCATCAAGCACTGTAAGACTAATGTGTCCCTCGCTCTCTGCACTCAGTGCCTCCAAGACTTCTATCAATTCACCAGCTTCGACCTTGCCGCTACCCGGGTGCCAGCTTTCGCCCAACAGCAAACGACCAAATGCAGTTTGCCACCAAC
>JBFHVM010000130.1:0-9058 GCA_041589495.1 Oleiphilaceae bacterium
ATGGCGCGGGTGCAGGCGTCAAAGGCATCGCCTCCTACCGGATCGTAAACCACGTCAGCCCCCTTGCCGTCAGTCAATTCTTTGATGGCCGTTTTGAGGTCCTGCTCTTTGTAGTTAATCAGTTCATCGGCGCCGTTAGCCTTTGCCAGCTCGAGCTTGTCGGCGGAGCTACAGGCGGCAATTACGCGCGCGCCCATAGCTTTACCAATCTGCACGGCCGCAATACCGGTACCGCCGGCTGCACCGAGTACCACCAGTGTTTCACCCTCTTTCAGTCGGGCACGCTGTTTGAGTGCGTGATGAGCGGTGCCGTGGGCGCACATGATGTTGGCCGCATCCACGTCGGTCACATCATCGGTTACCGGCATCACCAGCTTGGCGTTGACGATAGCTTTCTCGGCAAAGCCACCATAGGCACGATTGGTACAGATCAGGCGCTGACCGACCTTGAGGTGCTTAACGCCCTCACCCAAGGCTTCGACTTCGCCGCAGAATTCCACACCGGGCACGAAGGGACGCTCCGGCTTCACCTGATACAAGCCCTGTACCAGCAAACCGTCGGGAAAGTTCACACCGGTAGCGCGTACTTTGACGCGCACTTCGCCCTTGCCCGGCTGGGGTTCGTCCACATCGGTGTAGACCAAAGAATCGATGGGTCCAAATTCATTACATACTATTGCTTTCATGTGCTTGTCCTGTTTTTGCCGAATATTCAGGCTTCGGTTTTAATGACGTGCAAGGCGCCCATGGCCAGGGGCGCAACGTAAGCGCCCACTTTCATGGCCTGCTTGTTGGAGGCATTCCCATCCAGAGCGCGCTTTGCCACACCCTGGGCAATGGCCGCGAGGCGGAAGAAACTGAAAGCCAGGTAGAAGGCCCAGTGATCAATGCCATCGAGCCCCATGCGCTCGCAGTATCTCGCCACATAGTCTTTTTCTTCCGGAATACCCAATGCCGCACGATCAGCACCGGCCAGCCCACTCATGTTGCCAGAATTGGCCGGCATGCGCAGTTGCATGCACTGGTAAGCCAGATCGGCAAAGGGATGACCCAGAGTAGACAGTTCCCAATCGAGCACGGCAATAATGCGTGACTCATTGGGTGCAAAAATCATATTGTCGAGACGAAAATCACCATGTACCAGCGACACGCGCCCGTCATCGGCGGGTATATGGGCCTCGAGCCATTCAATCAATTGATTCATCGGCTCGATGGTTTGTGTTTCGGAGGCACGGTACTGCTCGGTCCAGCGCCGTAGCTGACGCTCGAAATAGTTGCCCGGCTTGCCATAGTCGCTCAGGCCCACGGCCTCAATATCAACGGAGTGAATCGCCGACAATACAGTGCCCATCTGATCATAGGCGGCCGTGCGTTCTGCATTACTGGCCATTTCAGGCAGGGCTGCATCCCAAAAGATACGCCCTTCGCAGAGTTCCATCACATAGAACATGGAACCGATAACATCCCGGTCCTCACACAAGTGATACACCTTGGGCACGGGCACATCGGTATTGGCCAGCGCCTGATAGACTCGAAATTCGCGGTCGACCGCATGCGCCGACTTGAGGAGTTTACCGGGTGGTTGCCGACGTAGTACATACTGGCCGTTGGGCGTTTCGAGTCGAAACGTGGGGTTGGACTGACCACCGGAAAACTTGTGGGCTGTCACCGGCCCGGCGAAGTCATCGATATGAGCAGAGAGGTAGTCTTCCAACTGGCCTTCATCGAGCTGTTCTATCGCTTGTGTCATAGGGCTTTCCTATTGTTCTATTCGTTCCGTGTACGTTTTTATTTTACCGGCGCTGCGCCATAGCCAGCCGCCAGACCGCGGCCCAGCTGCATCATATGTACCTGATCAGGGCCATCGGCGAGACGAATACTGCGCGCCATCTGATAAGCCTGTGCAAGGAAAAAGTCCTGACTCACGCCTGCGGCACCGTGTAACTGTATGGCACGATCAATCACCGTACAAGCCATTTGCGGGGCTACGATCTTGATCATGGCGATCAGTTCTTTGGCGCCTTTGTTGCCGACTTTATCCATGCGGTCTGCTGCTTTTAAGGTGAGTAAGCGCGCCTGCTCGATTTCGCAATACGACTTGGCGATATCTTCACGCACTGAGCCCTGTTTGCTTAATGGACGACCGAAGACGACGCGCGTTTCAGCGCGTTTGCACATCAGCTCCAAGGCACGCTGTGCGGCACCAATCAAACGCATGCAGTGGTGAATACGGCCAGGCCCCAAACGGCCCTGGGCAATCTCGAAACCACGCCCTTCACCCAGAATGATATTCTCGGCCGGCACACGGACGTTCTCGAACAGAATCTCGGCGTGCCCTTCGGGCGCATCATCGTTGCCAAACACTTTCATGGGGCGCACGATCTTCACCCCGGGCGTGTCGATGGGCACGAGAATTTGGGATTGTTGTACATAGCGGTTTTCGTTATCGGGATCAGTCTTGCCCATCACGATGAGAATCTTGCAGCGCGGATCACAGGCACCGGAGATGTACCATTTGCGCCCATTGATCACATAGTCGTCGCCATCGCGCTCGATGCGGGTTTGTATATTGGTTGCGTCGGAAGACGCCACTTCGGGCTCGGTCATGGCAAAAGCCGAACGAATCTCACCGGCCAACAACGGCTTGAGCCATTGCTCTTTTTGCGCGTCGGTACCGTAACGCACAAGCACTTCCATATTGCCGGTATCGGGCGCACTGCAATTGAACACTTCAGAGCCAAAGCGGGTGCGGCCCATAATCTCGGCCAATGGCGCATATTCCAGATTAGTCAGGCCGTAACCGTTCTCGCTGTCGGGCAGGAAGAAATTCCACAAGCCCTGGGCTTTGGCAATGGCTTTGATTTGTTCAATTTGTGGCGGAATAGCCCAGCGGTCTTCGCCATTTTCTATGGCTTCGTTGAGCTCCTTTTCGATGGGATACAGATGGGTGTCAAGGAAGCCCTTCACCTGTTGCATCAGATCGCGCACTTTGTCGCTGTATTCAAAATCCATGACTCGCTCCTACTAAGCGTGAGGAAAAATCTGCAAGCATTATAGGCATCCCACAAATTATCATTGAAATTTATTTTATTTATCACCATTTATTGAAATTAGTTATAATAGCCACAACTCGCACCACTGCACTGTGGAAGGCCATGCAACTCAACAAAGTCGATCTCAATCTGTTTATTGTGTTTGATGTGATTTATCGCGAACGCAATCTCACCAAAGCCGCCGAGGCCCTGCATATTACCCAGCCGGCCGTGAGCAATGCCTTAAGTCGCTTGCGCAGCACCTTTGATGATCGCCTCTTCGTGCGCCGCTCGGGCACCATGGTGCCAACCCCCTTGGCTGAAAACATTATCGAGCGCGTGCGCTATGCCCTGATGAATCTCGAAAGCAGCATTAAAGAGCATGACGATTTTGATCCCGGCACTTCCAAACGGCGTTTTTCCTTTGCCATGAACGACACCTCCGAGTCTTACCTGCTGCCGCTGTTGATGGCGCACCTGCAACAACATGCGCCGGGCATCTATGTAGAAAGTTATTCGATTCAGCGACGGGATCTGACGCGTGAGTTTGCGGCTGGAGAGCTGGATTTTGCCTTGGACGTGCCCCTGTTGAACGAGCCACAATTAGTGCATCAAGCGCTCACTCAGGATCGCTTTGTATGTGTAGCACGCAAGGATCACCCAGAGATACAAGGCAGCCTGAGTCTGGAACAATATTTAGCCGCGGCCCATATTCATATTTCCAGTCGCCGCCGAGGCCAGGGCTATATTGATCTGCACCTTAACCGCCAGGGTTTACAACGTAATATCATGCTGCGCGTGCAACATTCCCGCGCAGCCCCGCCCATTGTGGCTAGAACCGACATGCTGCTGACTATCCCCGAAACCCTGGCCCACGAGCAGGATTTGCAGATACTCGAAGTGCCCTTTGATCTACCCAAGCTCGACTGGCATTTGTACTGGCCTACCAACTATCAGAATGACAAGGCTCACCGCTGGATGCGGGAGGTGATTTTCGATATTTTTGGTGCTCAAGCTCCGACCACGGAAACATCGCCATGATTCGCGTATTCAGTCACGACAATATCGTGCTGGTCTACAACGTAAAGAACCTGCTGGAGCTGGAAGGGATCGACTGTGTGATACGCAATGATTTGATCCATTCGGCTGCGGGAGAGCTGCCGCCGACCGAGGTGTGGCCGGAGGTGTGGATTACCAGCGAGCACCATCAGGAAAAAGCGGCAACCTTGGTCGACCGAGCCATACACGGCGATACCCAAGGCGTATCATGGAGCTGCCCGCAATGCAGCGAAGTCAATGCGCCGGCTTTTGAAACCTGCTGGCAGTGTGCGACCGAGCGACCTGAGCATTAATTACTCAGAACCCTCTACACTAAGTGAATATAATGCGTTCAATAATTTGTTTTGTGCTACTGCTTGTAAGCGCCATATCGGGTGCTCGTCCGCTACTACATATTGTCAGCGACGACTGGCCGCCCTATGTCATCGTCGATGGCAGACAGCAAGGAATTGACGTCGAAGTAAGTCGCATCGTACTGGAAAAGCTCGGCTACCATGTGCGTATCGAATTCCTGCCCTGGAAACGTGCCGTACAAATGGTCAAGACAGGTGAAGCCGATGCTCTGCTGGATGTGGGGTATAACGAAGAACGCGAACTGTACTTTGATTATCCCCAAGAGCCCATCAATTACAGTGAAACCACTCTGTTCTGTAAGCGTTGCAAACTCAGTCTACCCGCCGAACTCAAAACCATATCAGGCAAGCAGGTCGTGGTAAATCGTGGTTATGTCTACGAAGGCGAGTTTGATGAATCGCCTTTGGTGACTCTGGTTACAGTCGATGATTTCGAGCAGGGCATGAAGCTCATCAGTCTGGGGCGTGCCGACTTTTACGCAGTGAACCGCCTGGTAGGTGCCTATACAGCACACAACCTGGGACTGAAGGACGTTTATCCCATTTCGGATAATCTGAGCGAGGCAAACCCTATTTATCTCGCTTTTTCTAAAAAGCGCGAACATACCGAGTTAGCCAAGGGATTTTCTCAAGCGCTCAAGGCATTCAAACAAAGTGCCGATTACCGCGTTATTCTTCACCGTTACGGCGTCAAGCCTTGAGCAAAGTGTCGACAAAGTGAGGTAGTACATCCCCTGCCTTGCCATAGATATGTTCGTCAAAACTGGTATGCACCGATGAAGGTTCAAGATTGACTTCTACCGTGTGCGCTCCTGCCTGTAAGGCCTCCTGCACAAAGCCCGCTGCGGGATATACATTGCCCGAAGTTCCAATCGATAAAAACAGATCACAGGCCGCCAAAGCACGATAAATGGTATCCATCTGCATGGGCATTTCTCCAAACCAGACGATATGTGGTCGCAAGGAGCCTGTCTGACCACAGCAGGGACATAATTGATCTACACGAATGTCACGCTCGATGTCGAATACTTCGTCACTGCGCTCACAACGCATTTTAAGTAGTTCGCCATGCATGTGTATAAGATGCTGACTGCCGGCGCGTTCATGCAGGTTGTCGATATTTTGCGTCACCAGCAGAAAGCGTCCTTCAAACTCAGTTTCGAGACGTGCCAGGGCATCATGGGCGGCATTAGGCCGTATATCACCATTCAAAAGCTGGGCACGCCTTTCGTTGTAAAAGCGCTGCACCAGCTCGGGGTTAGCATGATAACCCTCGGGCGTCGCCACATCCTCAACACGATGCTCTTCCCATAGGCCGTCGGCCGCGCGAAAGGTTTGAATACCCGACTCGGCCGAAATGCCCGCACCGGTTAATACCACGATAGACCGGTAGCGATTGCTCATCATCGCTCCTTGTTGTGTTAAAGGTACTCTAGCAGTGTAGACCACCGTTCACGTTTTTCGTCCCGCGTCATGGCAGCATAGGCCGGACTCGTTGACGGCATGACCTTTTTAGGCAAGCTTGCCAGAGCAGAATCGGCACGGAACGACACATGCTGTTTGAACAGTTTCGCGGCCGCCTGACCATTGAAAGCGATCAGTTTGAGCTGAGGCAACTGCGTGACAAGCGCATTAAGCGGGTTGGCTTGTATCGACTCTCGCTTAATATCTGCATCCAGACTTCCGGGCCGTTCAGCTGCCGCTAATACATCCCAAACCGCGATCCCCGCTTTGGTGAGCGCCGCACAGCGCGCAACATAATCCCGCCCTGAATCAAACTGAAACAGTGAGGCCATAATGGGCCAAAACGCATTTTGGGGATGGCCATAGTACTGCTGTTGCTCCAAAGACTTGACGCTGGGTAAAGTGCCCAGCACCAGTACTTTGGCATGAGGCTGCCACAGAGGAGAAAAACCTTTAGCAAAGTCGTTGTTGGCCACGTTTATAACGTTGGCTTCACTGCCGCTGAGGCTGTTTTGGCTTTTTCAAGGGCGTGCTCAATCGACTCACCAAGGGACAGTGCGACACCCATGCGACGTTTACCCTGCACTTCGGGTTTACCGAACAAACGGATTTGGGTATCCGGATCAACCAGAGCTGCTTCTACCTTTTCGAAGGCCACTTGCTGGGATTTACCGCTGACCAATATAACGGAAGAAGCCGCCGGACCATGCTGACGAATCACCGGAATAGGTAGACCCAGTATGGCTCGTGCATGTAAGGCAAATTCCGAAAGATCCTGCGATATGAGGGTGACCAAACCGGTATCGTGGGGGCGTGGCGACACTTCGCTAAAGTACACCTCGTCGCCCTTAATGAACAGCTCGACACCAAACAGGCCACTGCCACCCAGGTTTTCGGTCACCTTGTGGGCCATCTCCTGCGCCTTCTTGAGTGCCAGCTCCGACATGGCCTGAGGCTGCCAGGATTGCTGATAGTCGCCATCTTTTTGCACATGGCCAATGGGCGCACAATAGCTCGTTTGGCCGCCATGGCGAATAGTCAGCAGGGTAATTTCGTAATCAAAATCGACAAAGCCCTCCACGATTACCCTACCCTTTCCAGCACGACCACCAGACTGAGCATAGTCCCAGGCGGCATCGATCTCATCTTCGGTGCGCACCAGCGACTGGCCTTTGCCCGAAGAACTCATAATGGGTTTGATCACACAGGGTAAGCCGATCTCTGTAACCGCCTGCTTAAAGGCCTCATGCGAATCGGCAAACTGGAAAGGCGAAGTGAGCAAGCCCAATTCTTCGGCTGCCAAACGACGAATGCCTTCGCGGTTCATAGTGAGATTGACCGCTCGCGCCGATGGCACAATGTTAAAACCCTCGTCTTCAAGTTTGACCAGCTCGCCGGTGGCAATAGCCTCGATTTCGGGAACGATGAAATGCGGTTTTTCCAGCTTGATCACCTTACGCAGCGCCTCTGCATCGAGCATATCGATCACGTGCGAGCGATGCGCTACCTGCATGGCCGGCGCATTAGCGTAGCGGTCCACTGCGATGACTTCCACACCCAGGCGCTGCAGTTCGATAACGACTTCTTTGCCCAGCTCGCCCGATCCCAAAAACAAAACGCGACAGGCCGTTGGGCTTAAAGGGGTTCCTAAGGTAGTCATGGGTAGGCTCCGGTGAAAGTTAAGTATTTATGTGGTGGCGCGCATTGTTGCCGATAAGCGGGTCAGAAATCCAGAGATCCTGGCATCTTGTGCCGGCTAAAGAGACTGGCCATTTATAATCGTTTCAATGACCAAAACGGGCTGTCCAATCTGTGGACGCCAACCTGCCGCAATCAATTGATCGCCAGCGGCTACCAGCTCGTCGTCAAAATAGATCAGTAGCTGGTGCTCTCGCTCCCAGGGCGGAAGCCCCCGTCGCTGAAACAGCTTTTTAAGACTTTGCGAAGACGCGCCCTCCTCTATGCGCATGCTTTCTCCACCAACGCGCGTGGCAATGCGCAGGGTTTTGAGGCTCTCCGGAACGCGCAAGATCAAGACACCTTCCGCAATCGCCTTGCCTGTTGGCACGCGATCCATAGCCACCTCGATTGTGTCCGCCACACTTATGCGTAAGGGCAACCGCTCGAGGGGCTGCGATATCTGTTTGTCTATGTGCCAGGATCGAGTCGAGGGTTCTGTGGTGTAAAAAAGACAGTGGTCATAACGCCTTAGCTGGTGAATCCCCCATTGTAATAGAGGACTCGCATCTTCTGCGGCCGGAATGAGCTCACTCCAGATACGCTCAAAAATAGGTGCCGCAGGATGGGCGATCTGGAGCTGGTCCAACCAATAGCGCACCAGCGCACGCTGCTGAATCGCATCAAATCTGGCCAATACATGCAGATTTAAGGCGCGCTGTTCGGTATGCGGGTTATCGAGCAGAGCCGGCAAATGATCTGCACACCATTGTTCGATCAAATGCTGAGCCTGTCCTGCCCGCTGGGCCACTTGTGCCAAGCTGTCGAGCACCATTGACCAGCGACCTTCGAGCACAGGTAGCACTTCTTTGCGAATAAAATTACGGTCAAAGGCAGTATCGAGATTACTCTCATCCTCTACCCAGGCCCAGTGTTGTTGCCGCGCAAAGCTCTCCAGGTCATCTCTGGGCAGTTCAAGCAAAGGTCGCATCAGTATGGCCTCACCCAACTGGCGTGCGGGCGGAATGGCTGCTAAACCTTCTGGCCCTGCACCACGTAGCATACGCATGAGCACCGTTTCGGCTTGGTCATTCAGATGATGGCCTTGCAGTAGAATTTCTTCTGGCCGTACCTGCTGGGCAAATACCGCATAACGGGCATTACGCGCCGCAGCTTCGATGCCTTCTCCATTACGCTTTACCTCAACCTTTTCGCAATGCAGCGAAATACCCAATTCTTTACACATCTGCTGGCAATGGCGCTGCCATAAATCCGCGTTAGGTGAGAGACCATGATTCACGTGAATGGCTCGCAGGCTGCCGCCCTTTTCAACCTTGAAAGCGTGCGCTGCGTAAAGAAGAACGGTGGAATCCAGGCCGCCACTGAGGGCAACAACCAGTTTAGCGCCTTCGGGTAGCCGACGCATCGCCTGCTGCAAACGCAGCGGCAATGCTTTGAAAGCGACTGGCTCAG
>JBFHVM010000131.1:0-8921 GCA_041589495.1 Oleiphilaceae bacterium
GATCGGCAGCGGCAATTAACTCGCCATTTTGCTCGTAGGCGTACACAAGTTTTTCGTCGACATCCATCGTGTATTCATGTCTGGGGAATTTCTCGCGAAAATGATTGAGCGTAGCAATGGCGCGGCTCCATTCTGCGGTATTCATGAAGTGCGTACTGGCAGCATATAAAGCTTCAGAAACAAAGCTGGATTCCGGTACCGTATCGACCATGCGCAAAAATAACTGCGCTGCTATGGATTTATCCGGCGATTGTTCGGCCTGGCGGTATATACTTGCGGCCAGCCGTTCGCGCAGAGCATGCTTGTCCCCGGCTTTTGCTAACTTCAATACCTCCTGATAACCCAGCTCAGCCTCAGCAAATCGGCTCATATTAAACAAACTGTGCGCTTTTATCAGGGCACTGGCATATTTCACAGCTGGTTTTACCTTGTTATGCATAACCACCCGTGCAGAGGTATCAAATGCCGCCAGCCATTGTTCTTTCTCAAAACGCTCTTGTGCCAGAATATTCAGCAGGTCAGGTGTTCTTGGATCATCAGCAAAACTAACGGCATAGTTTTCAATACTTTTAACCCGTGCATCTGCGAGTTGAGAAGTCCATCCCGAACCGGACCCTTTGAGCTGGTCGTAGGCCCTAATTGCCGCATACCCAGCCGTGCTGGATTTAAGATGCGGTAACTCTTCATAAGCTGAGCGCTCATACAAAGGTATGGCATCTTCCAGGTTACCGGTACTAAAACGCGCCTCTGCAGCGAGGAACACTCTGTCTCCGTTATTAGCCGCCCCCTCATCAGTACTCGCCAGCGCCAGATAATAGTCACGTGCCCGCGCACTGAATGCTTCGGTTTCTTCTAGCTTTTGTTGCTTAGCTGCATTCTGCATACGGATATAGTAGAGGTGAGACAATTCAGACAGGTACGTAACGAGGTGCGGGCGCACGAGTTCTCTCTGTGAAGTATCCAATGACTGCCAATAGGCACTACTGATCCCAAAGCGCTCTATGTATTCCTCTTTAGCCTGCCACTCGTGGATATCAAAATTGCCTTTGTTGTATGCCTTGATAGCATTGAGGGCCATGGCGTGTGCATAAAAGTCTTCGCCATACTCCCGGCCATAGGAGATAGCGACCTTGGCACCCTCTTCAAAACGGTCTTGCCTCAGATAAAAGCGAAACAGACTATCGTACAAGAGATAAGCATAATCACGATGACCCGCGACGTTCTGTATCGCCTCGATATCAGCGACACCATCTCGCTTGGAAAATACTATCGAAAGCAGGCGCAGTGTATCTTCTGCTAAATCCTGCTCTGCCTCAGGCAATACAAGAATACTGTTAGCCCCCCGCAGCTGGGAGTGGTAATCAAGCGATTCCAACGCATGTTTTGCCGCGTCATCGTATTGTCCTTGCCTAAACAACGACCAACCGGCCTTAAACTTGGCTTTCTGGTGGAATGTGTCACTTTCAGAAAACGCCAAAAGCTTTTTGTATTCGGCTCCCGCAAGCGCAAAATCACCCAAATCGAAGTAAGCTTCAGCGAGCCTGAATCTCGCCTCATCGATTAGAGAAGAGCGCGGGTATAAACCAATCAAAAGTTTGAGACGTTTAATGGACTCTTCTGCTTGCCCGGTAAACAACAATGCTTTGGCCGTTTGATAGAGCAACTCATCCATACGCTGATAGAACACACCAGAATCGACAATTTTATCGTAACTCTCGAGTACTGCCTGGCTTTGTTGCACCTCGTCAATGATGAGCTTTTTACTGCCCAAACCATACTTGGCGCTAAGATTATTTATACGATTCAAGGCATCTACTTTGACGTCGGGCGATTCGGCATTCTCGAACAGCTTAACGTAACGCTTCATCACGTATTGAACCGAAACTTTTGGAAGCTCTTCATTTCGATAAACCAAAAAAGCGGGTTTAATATCCCCTATTGTTTTTGGTTCGTTTTTATTTACTTCGATCATAAAGGGCTGAGGCTGTACCGCAGCAAGCGAAGCACTGAGAAACACTAGAGCCAAGAACGCTATCGACGAAATAAAGTGCTTCATTGGTAACGCCCGTCCAATCGATTTGTGCGAGCTTGTTTACTTTCAGCAATCGTCTGCAGAATATGAATTAAGCCCTGTTCGGATCGTTCAAAGTGACCGAGCGTATCTTTTCGCAACTTTTCGAGGCGTTGTGATGACAGTGCCACGAGATTTTTGTCTACGTCTTTTATCAGTGAGGACAAGGCACGCTCTTTCTGCCCAACTGAATCCTGGAGAGCCTTTACCTTTTTTAATTTGGCAGCAAGAGCTTCCTTTCCCTGCTCTTTTGCTTTCAGCAATTTTGACAAGCGGGCATCCAAACTTTGCACAGAGTCTGCTATCCGTTGCCAGCCCAAAGATTCTTGCATGCCTGGTTTTTGCCTCACCGGCACATCGAGTGCTTTATATTCGCCAGTGAGCTGCCTGATACGCCGCTGATAGGCTTTTACGTCAAAACCACGACTCAGGGCCGAGAAGGACTTTTTCTTGGCACCCAGAGATTTTGCGAACACCTCGAGCTGTGTCTTCCAGTACTTCAGGCTATCCTGAAGCAGACCTAGTTCCTCCATCAGCTCCACTTGCCCGTAAATCTCCTGATCTTCTACCAAATACGTGTAATAGGCCGCTCTTATCGTATTTCGCGCTACATCTTTGGTCAGAAACCACTCCAAGCCTTCAAGCCCATCTTCTTCAATCAGCACCTGCCGGAAACCATGTTTGGGCAAGAGACTGCTAATTTTGGCGATGGTATCGAGCTCCTTTTCGAAGTAGTCACTCGCCTCAACATAAGATTCTATGGCCTGACTTACATAGCCACCTCTTTCATAAGCGTAGGGGATGGCAAGCAAGGACTCCGCGACGCCCTGTTTGATCAAGGCGTGTTTTTTAACTGCGTACCAGGATTGAGTGGCCGAACGAAAATCATTGATTTCAAGCTGAGCAACCCCATTGAGATACAGAGCCTGTGGCGCGATCATGGAGTCGAGATGGACATTTTTGAAAAACTCGATCGCTCTATCCGGCTGACCTTCGCCAAGCAAAAGCGAACCCGCAGCATAATTAACGCGATCATTTAATTCACGTTCGACCAGAGTAGTACTTTGATTCAGCGAACTCGCGACACGTAACGCTACCAAAGCTTTTGTCTTGCTGGTGCTACCTGCTGCGTAGGACATGGCCAGATTATAATAGGCATGCGAAATCCACTGACCACTGAGTATGTCACTGAGCACTTGTGCTGCCCTGGTATCACTACCCAGCTTGATAAAGCAATTCGCCCGGTAAAACGCCCATTCCTGTTTATCCTCGAGACTCAATCGATTTTTTAAGCGCTTGAAAGACTTTAAGGCTGGAATACACTCATCCGAGTGGTAGAACACCTTGCCCAAGGTAAACCATTCATAAGGGCTGAGTTCGGCTTTATTGGGTGATAGGGCCTCTAAAACCGGTGCAAGCGTAGCCGCAAGATTAAATCCTTTAAGCGCTGCGGCATAGGTAACGGCTTGGTCATTTTGGTATACCTCATCCATGATAACGAGGGCATCAAGATAGCGGCCACTTTCTACCTGAAACCTCGCCCACCCTTCATAGAGCTCATCAGGCATTGTTCGCGCAGCAACACTGAGGCCACTGTTAAGTAACAGCAGCAACAGGCCAATAATTCCCCAGGAAACCTTACGCTTCAATTGCCCTACCATTGCTTCACTTTGAAAAGCGGTTCACGGGTGCGGTCATTTTCAGTTACCACCAGTTGTATGAATTTAGCTGAATCGTCTTTGGTAAACCGCAGGGCCTTGTTGCGCCGATAATAACGGGAGTTGGATCCCTGCCCATTGAAACGCGCACTTAATTTATGCACGCCATCCGCCAGTGACCCGAGGTAAAGTCGTTGCACCCCCCCTTTTCTTAGCGCAGCAAGCTCTTTCTCTCTATAGAGATGGGTGGTAATAATTTGGTCATTAAGACGCAGTTCCACCGAATCCAACAAAAAATTGCTGTCAGGATCAATGGAAAGAAACAGTGCCAACTGAGTATTGGCCGGGTGCAGGAGATCTTCTTCGAACTGATACAACTCTCTGTTTAACTCAATCAAATCAAGCTTGAGCTGTTCGGCTCTCTTCGCAATCTCCTGTGAGTCGCTACCTTGCGCAGAAAACGCGGAAACGCTGATGAGTATTGCTATAACAAAGCGAAAAGCGTGCAACAAGGATAAAGGACGCGTATCCATGTGGTATCCCGGACCTCGGTGATGAATCAGCGCGGAAGCTTAACATCAATCCAAGGTCCATTAAGCGGGACTATTTCACTAATTTTCGAGTTGATTGGTTTGGCAGGAAAGGGCTGAGAAACAGCCCAAACTTTAACGGCTGAGATACTTCATCGCCGACTCCAAACCCTCTATCGACATGGGATACATATGGTCTTCCATGAGCTCCCGTGTCATACCGAGTGAACCGCCCTCGCCCCAGTAGGGTTCGGGTAGAGGGTTGATCCAGACGACCTTGTCAAAATGCTGGGTGACGCGCTGCATCCATACGGCACCGGCTTCTTCATTCCAGTGCTCGATACTGCCACCGGGCTGTGATATCTCGTAGGGCGCCATAGATGCATCACCTACAAAGATCACTTTGTAGTCAGGACTGTATTTATGCAGCACATCGTAAGTCGCCGTGGTTTCGCTGCTCCTGCGGAGGTTGTCCTTCCAGACACTCTCATAAATAAAATTATGAAAATAAAAATATTCCATGTGTTTGAACTCAGTACGCGCCGCTGAAAACAGCTCCTCACACACCTTAACGTGGGGATCCATGGAACCACCAATATCAAAAAACAACAGTACCTTAATGCTGTTGTGACGCTCAGGCACCATTTTAAGATCCAGATACCCGGCATTGCGGGCAGTGGAACGGATGGTATCGTCCAAGTCGAGTTCATCAGCTGCACCCTGGCGGGCAAACTTACGCAATCGCCTCAAAGCAAGCTTGATATTTCGAATACCAATGGTGACATCACCGTCGAGATCCTTGTACCCGCGCTTTTCCCAGACTTTCACAGCACGACCATTACGGCCCTGCTTTTGGCCAATACGAAAACCCTCGGGGTTGTAGCCATCGGCGCCAAAGGGTGAAGTCCCACCGGTGCCAATCATGCGGTTTCCTCCCTGATGCTTCTTTTGCTGCTCTTCAAGGCGCTCCTTAAAAGCCTCCATTAGGGCTTCAAGCCCTCCCATTGCTTCGATGGCCGCTTTTTCTTCATCACTGAGATTTTTTTCGAACTCGGTTTTTAACCAGTCTTCAGGGATTTCAGCGTCAGCGAACAGGTCGTCGATGCGTTGCACACCCTTGACGTACTTGTCATAGGCACGATCAAACTTGTCGAAGTGTCGCTCATCTTTAACAAGACACAGACGACTCAAGTAATAGAACTCGTCCAGATTGGCAAACACCAGCTTCTTGTCAAGTGCTTCCATCAAATCGAGAAATTCCTTTAAGCTTGCCGGCACCTTGGCAGCCCGAACTTCACGAAAAAAATCGATCAACATGGCGTACTAGCCTCCCGGATGCTGTTTAGCCCTTGCGACGCGCCATAAAAGCGAGACGCTGCAGCAGGTGCACATCCTGTTCATTCTTAACCAAGGCCCCATAGAGTGGTGGTATCGCTTTCGATGGGTCACGCTCTTGCAGAATTTTCTCTGACATATCATCGGCCATCAGTAGTTTAAGCCAATCGATCAGCTCACTTGTAGAAGGCTTTTTCTTCAGGCCGGGCACTTTACGCACATCAAAGAACACATCAAGCGCTTCTTTCAATAGCTCTTTTTTGATGCCCGGATAATGCACATCCACAATCTTTTCCATGGTATCTGCATCAGGGAAATTAATGTAATGGAAGAAGCAACGACGCAAAAATGCATCTGGAAGCTCTTTCTCATTGTTACTAGTAATCACCACAACGGGTCGGTGCTTGGCAACAATGCGTTCCTGCGTTTCGTAGACAAAAAACTCCATCTTGTCGATTTCTAAGAGCAGGTCGTTCGGGAACTCGATATCGGCCTTGTCGATTTCGTCGATCAAAAGCACGACGCGCTCTTCAGCCGCAAAGGCTTCCCAAAGTTTTCCTTTAACGATGTAGTTGGCGATGTCATGGACACGATCATCACCCAGTTGCGAATCACGTAGCCGAGATACCGCGTCGTACTCATATAAGCCCTGCTGGGCCTTGGTCGTCGACTTAATGTGCCATTGTATCAGTTTGGCATCCAAAGACTGTGCGAGCTGTTCGGCCAGCATGGTTTTACCCGTGCCCGGCTCACCTTTAATGAGCAGGGGTTTTTCCAGGGCAATCGCTGCATTAACAGCCATTTGCAGATCTTCTGTTGCGACGTAATCACTCGTACCGGTAAAACTCATTTGCCACCTTTTTCACTTTTTCTGACGTAAACACACTCGCCATCACCAAAATTAGAAGCACATTCTAATCTCTACCTAGCAGTTTGTATAGCAAGCTTAGAGCCAGTCCTGCCAGGCGTAGCGCTGAACGAATATTGCTTCTTCAGCATTTAAACCATAACCCTGCGCCTGAGCGCGATGTGGATAGCGGCGGAACCGATCAATCAGCAGCTGATTACGCTGAACCATCTGCTTCAGATCATCCACTAACTGCTGTGTCTCGGCACTTTCTTTCCTGTGCAACATACGACTGGCCATTTTATCCAGCGTAGCCAAAGCCAGCTCAAGATCCTTCGAGCGATCAGAAGCAATCAATGGGAAGACAAAAAAACATTGCTGTAATGCGCACAACTCATTAATTTGTCCGCGCTTGATGCCCTGTGTAGAAAGTGAACGCGCTCGCTTATCATAGTCGTAGGCCAGACACGTTGCCCGCAGACACTTGCGCGCAACACGGTCCAGTAGAAGAATCAGCGCAAGGGTACCGCATGCCTTCTTCGTCCAGCTATCCAGCGTTTCCTCGCTGGCTAATAAAGTATAAGAAAACAAGCGCTTACGAATGTAACGATCAAAGGCTTTATTCCAGCCAAACCAACTGTCTCGACGTTCCGCTATTGACACATGTTCAGAAAAGTAGGCTCGCGACCAGATATGCCAGACATCTTCAGGATTTAACATCTTATATGCAATCCAACCCTATTGAACTTACGTAACATAGATATGCTTTTTTCATGCTACATTAACTAGTAATCGACAACACGTTTGAGAGGCAAGTTTTGTCAGAACACACTATTCTGCTCGCTCATGGGAGCTCCGATCCGGACTGGTCAGCGACATTTGAACGCATGACCGCAGAAATAACGCAATCCCGGGGGGATGTAAAACTCGCCTTCATGGAGCTCAGCTCACCCTCCATGGAGGAAGTGATTCTAGAGTTGGCCGGCGCAGGTGCGTCCCGCTTCGCCGTGCTGCCGCTCTTCCTGGCCAAAGGCCGCCATTTAAAGGTCGACATCCCTAAAAAAATAGAGCACCTCGAAGCGAGCCACAATCTAACGATTCGCCTACTACCACCGATTGGCGAATCACCAAAGCTTGCCGGAGCCATGATGGAGATAGTCAGCGATGCGGTAAAAGCTCCATAGACTAAGGGTTCATCTTGGATCGCACTCAAGGAAATACACCATGCACATTTTGTTGACCGGCGGTACCGGCTTCATCGGCAGACACTTATGCCAACGCTGGCGCGACAGGCATGAGATTACAGTATTGAGTCGTCAGTCCGCTGCCACGGTCAATCAAATTTGCGGTATGCATGTCAGCCCATTAGGCGCTCTTTCTCACATCGCGCCCCATACACGCATCGATGCCGTCATTAATTTGGCAGGCGCCCCCATTGCCGATGCCCGCTGGACCAAACGCCGTAAACGTATCCTCATAGACAGCCGCTATGCGATTACCAGGGATCTGGTATCGCTGATTGATAGCCTTGAAAGCAAACCTGAAACCTTTATCAGTGGCTCTGCAGTGGGCTATTACGGCGACCAGGGACGCACGGTTGTCACGGAGGATACACGGCCAAATAGCGAGTTCACTCACGAGCTGTGCGCCGGATGGGAGTCCTGCGCGAAACCGGCCGAAGAGCACTCGCGCGTCATCTACCTTCGTACCGGGCTAGTTCTGGGAAACGATGGCGGATTTTTAAAACGCCTTGTGTTTCCCTTTAAGCTCGGCCTGGGTGCCAAACTAGGCGACGGTGAACAGTACATGCCGTGGATTCATATAGCAGATTTAGCCGGCATCATCGACTTTGTACTCGACAACCAGTCGGTTTTCGGGCCGATTAACGCAAGCGCCCCATCGCCCGTGAGCAACAACAACTTTAGTAGAGTCCTTGCCCAAACACTCGGCAAACGCTGTTTTTTTCGCGCACCAGCGCCCGCTTTGAAACTTACTTTAGGTGAGATGTCCTGTCTATTATTGACGGGACAACGTGCGCTGCCTCAAAAACTAGTGGACGCAGGTTACAAATTCAGCTTTACTGATTTAGAAACTGCACTGTCGGACCTGTTCCACTGACGCACGTGCGGCGACCCTATTTAATATGGCCAGTATTCGTATTGATCAATTCAAACGCCTCGACTAACGCAGTAGCTTCCAAACATCAACACCGGCTCTTGCCTCTGGTCGGACTCATACTTGCAGCAGGTGCATTACTGCTGACAAGCCTTGACGTGCACGCCCAAGACGACTCGCCACAAGTCGCTTTCAGTTATACTGCCTGCAGCAATATTACCAGTGAGCACCTGACTACTTTGCAACTTTATCAAAGAGGAATAACGCTTGATCAGGCGCTTGCGTTACTGCCACAAAGTAACCGGGCTACCGCTCAACGCGTGCGCTACATCTTTTCGTTAGCCCGTGAACAGGGCATACTCAAC
>JBFHVM010000132.1:0-8913 GCA_041589495.1 Oleiphilaceae bacterium
GGCGGAGCGAAATCAGCAGCAGAATTTTGTGAATCAACTGAGTTTTGATTTGGGGGTGTCGCCGAGTCTTGCCGGGCAGGCATTTGCCCTGCAAACAGATACGCAGTTTAAAAGTCTGCTGAAAGAGCTGGATTACAGTGCCCAGCAATATAGTGAATACCGCTCAACATGGGGACGCAATCACCCCAAGGTGAAGGCGAGTGAAAAGCGCTTGGATTTTGCCCGACAGGCGACCTTTGATCGTAGTGCAACCTTGCTTGGTGGGGTGAATGCCAAGGTGCTGCATACCGTGAACCTGGAAAGCAGCCCGGACCGTTCGCGTCTATTCAGTCAACTGTTGGATGCCTATGCCTCGTTGAAGGGTAGTGATGCGCGGATTAGGGAACTGGAAGCCTCTGCATCGCTGCTTGATGACAAATTGCGCATACTGGCGCGTGAATCAAAAGAATTGCAGGAATTAAAGCGGGAATACGATTTGGCCGAGGCTGTGTATACCTCTGCGGCAGCGCGTCTGCAAGCCGGCAAGGCTGATGTATTTGCGTCCTATCCGGTGATTCAATTGCTGACAACACCTAATAGCCCGATTCAGCAAAAGAGCCCCAATACGCTCATAGCCGTGGCGGGAGCACTCGCAGGCTGCTTCTTTGTCACTATTGCCTTGTTAATCATTTGGCAGCGCGCCTATCTCATCAATCGCTTATTGCAGCAGAAAGACTAATTTTCTCGTGCCTTTTTTGGCTCGTGTCCCATCCGTCTTCTCCCTTCTGTAAGGAACCGTCATTCTCAATCTGCAAATGCGTGGTATGCAATTCGAGAATGCCGTGTTCGGTGGCTCCATCCGGCATCAGGCTGTTTACATTTAAAGCTAATAAAAACAGATAGATGCGGTTTTTTTGTTAACTGGCACACTGCCTGCAAACCGAATAGGTAATCAACTGTAATTCGGGCATTAGAATTTCATGAGTACAGCGACCAACAGCACAAGCGGCACCCTCCGCAACAAAGAAGAAGGGCTGATTTTTGTCGTGATTGCGGGTACCTATGCCTTTTATTTGAGTGGGACGCTTTATGTGGTGGGTTCGTTGATCGGCTGGGCCTTGTTCCTGTTGATGTTGCTGCGCGCCTTTGTTTCAGGGAGGTGGCCCGCAAAGGCCAGTGTTCCTGCACTCGTCTGGCTATGGGCGCTTGGCATGAGCATGATGCTAGTGGCTTTGCTCATAGCCCATTCGGACTATGCAATGGGCTTAGGGGCAACGGTTAAATCGAGCGTTGGATGGGCAAAAGGGTGGGCATTGCTGGCTCTTTTTCCCTTGCTTGGCTCCATAATGGCTGTGCGTCCTGCCGTGCTTACACGAGCTTGCTGCGTAATGGCCTCCCAATCGTGGGTCTTTGTGTTTCTCTCCATACCTGCCATTGCGTTCGGAATGGATGGTGGGCTGTTCGTGTCTCCTTTAAAGGCCGTGGGAGGACCAATCAGCACTTTTGAGGTGGGTCTCTACGGAATGAACCCGGAGACCGGTCGTCCGCGCTGGTCTTTCTTTGCTCCATGGGCACCAGCTGCGGGGTTGATGAGTTGCCTGCTGCTGGTGATTTGTGCGAGGGAAAAGAATACCTTTTGGCGGCGCATGGGCATGAGCGGCGCCGCAGTCATGTGTATTTTCTGCCAGTCGCGCGCGGGCTGGGCGATCTTCCTCGGCCTCTTACCCACCTTGTACGTGATTCGCTATCTTGCGCATCCTAAATTGATTTTGCTGGTGGGGGTGCTGACATCCAGTACGATATTGCTTGGGCAGCCCGTTATTAACGGCATGCTGGATGTGCACCAACAGGTGAAGGACAGTAGGGCTGGCTCCACCCGTGTCCGCGAAGCGCTTGCAGCGATTGCGATTCAACGTTGGGAAAGTGAAGCGCCAATATGGGGGCATGGAGTGGTAGAGCAGGGCCCAAAGCTTGTTGAATATATGCCCATAGGCAGTCATCACAGCTGGTACGGGCTTCTGTTCGTAAAGGGCGTTGTGGGGCTACTCTCTCTGGCAATCCCGCTCGTACTTTGCCTGATCTATTTACTGACCCGAGCAACCGTTAGTACCGGAGCGCAATCCGCATTTTTACTGTTGTTGGTGATTGCCGGCTACAGCTTTTTTGAGAACCTCGAGATTCTCGCTTACCTCTATTGGCCAGCCCTTATCTGGATCGGGATGGCCCTTAATCCACTTCGTGAAGGAGAGTTGTAACATGAGCAGTACCTATCTGGTGGGTTATTACGGGATGCAGAACAGCGGTGATGATGCCCTGTTGTTGGCAAGCGCCTGGGGAGCCAGGCAGTTTGTCGGCGCGGGTAAATTGATCGTCAACTCACCTTGCGACCTGAACATACGTGGTCACGGGAAGTATCCCGCGATTCTGCGGAGCAAGCAGCAATTTCCTTCGCAGAACCGGTTTCGGCAATATCGGGCAGCTGTGAATGCATCCCGGGTCATCTTCGGTGGAGGCTCGGTGTTTCAAAATGCCCGCGACATTAATATCAAGCGTCACCTTATGATGTTGTCGAAAGCACGCCATCACATGGCGGTGGGTGTAGGCTTAGGGCCGTTTGAGAATGTCCGCGCAGAGCGGGCCTGTGCCCACTTTCTTAACAATTGCGCCTACGTAGGCGTGCGTGACTCCGAAAGCAAGGCCATTGCCGATGCGATCGCGCCGCAGGCCAACGTCGAGCAGACCTTTGACTTGGCACCCTCACTGCTAGCCATGCCAGACTTTTCGGTGCTGGATCTTCCGCGCAAGGGCATTGCGGTGTGCTTATGTCCCCAAGAGCGCCTTACCGGAAATCGGCAAGCAGAGAATTCGCGCTTGGCAGCTCTGGCCAAATCCTTGGATCTGGTGCACTCCCTTACGGGCGAGACGATCTATTTTGTCGATTTCAATGGCCATCCCGAACTGGGGGACCGGGCTGTGCACAACGATGTGGCGGCACTCATGGACCCGAGCACCCGCAAAAAATTTACCGAATACGATCCCAATCCGTTGCGTCTAATACAGCAAATGGGCACCTATAAGGTGGCGGTGTGTATGCGTTTGCATGCCTCCGTCATGGCCTTTATGAGTAACACCCCGGTGATTTCGCTTAACTACCACCCCAAATGCGATGGATGGTGCGAGCAGATAGGAATACCCGAGGCTTATCGCCTCAACGCTGGGCATGTCAGTGCCAAAGTAATAACCGATCTGCTGTGCTCAGGTTTTGCGGACGGTTTTTTACAGTCAGCCATGCAGCCTGTGCAAGCAAGTCAATTAGCCATGAAAAATTGGAGAAATAGCTATGTCTATGAGCAGTCCCAAAATAACCGTCATTATTCCCTTGTATAACAAAAGGGCGCACATTGTGCGCACCGTCGATAGTGTGTTGGCACAAACAGTCGCAGCGGGAGAGATTATTGTTGTAGACGATGGTTCGACCGATGGCGGACCGAATCTCATTGCCAATACGCGCGGACAGCATATTCGTCTGGTCCGCCAGCTTAATGGGGGGGTATCCGCCGCGCGTAATCGAGGTATTGCCGAAGCCAGCTGCGAATTGGTGGCGTTTTTGGATGCCGATGACACATGGGAGCCTCACTACATTGAAGAAATATTGCAGCTGGAAAAACAGTTTCCCGAGGCGGACACCTTCGGATGCGCCTATCAATACAAAGACAGCGAAACCACGTTTCGTGACCCCAAAGTACGTTTTCCCGTCAAACCCAATGCCCCTTGTTTAATGAATAATTTTTTCGAAATCGGCGCGCGTGGCGACCTGCCTTTGATGGTATCTACTTTATGTGTGCGCAAACATGCGATTAGTCACATTGGGCTCTTTCCTGAAGGCGAAGCCATGGGGGAAGACCAGGATTTTATAGCCCGTGCGGCACTGCATTCACCCATTGCTTACACGCCGAGTGTATTGTTGTTTTACCATCAGGATGCCGAAAATCGTGCCTGTAAACGTATCATTCCTGCGACAGAGTGTCCTTTCAGTGAGCGCCTGACAAAGGCGGCGCAGGAAATGTCATCCAAACCTGGTTTGCAAAAAGCTATTTTGGATTATTGCGGTGCGCATTTATTACACATCGCATCGCTGAATATTCGAATGGGTCATTTGGCGGTAGGGCGGCGGCTACTCTCTGACGAACGAGCGAAGCGGCATACCTGGCGCCATGCCTGGTGGCGCATTCGCATTGCCCTTTCGCATATGATGCAGGGCAAACGCTATACCAAACTTGCAGCTTGACGGTGGCGCAGCGTAAGTTAATTCATGCCACGAGCTGCCCCTCAATACTCCCATCCCGGAAAGGCTCTGCGTCAACCGGGATGGAGCAGCGCACTGTAACCATATTCATTAAAACCGTTGTTCCCGCAGTCTTGTCAGATCAATAAACCGTTTTTACATCTTGGTGTCGCTTGGTGAGCTGCCACTGATAAATCTGTACACGCATTTTTATTCTGCGAGTTGTTTCTCACGCAAAATGCGAAAGCGCCCTTTGGGAGCGATGTAATCACAAAGTAATAAACTAAATATCTAATTAAAACAATATGGTATACGTGTTTTTGTCGTTGGCATAAGGGCTGCATTGGTTGGGGGAGCTAGGTAGGTATTGATGGCCGAAATTACCTTGCGACAGTTGTGAGCCAAGTCGGTAAGGCATGGTTTGGCTTTCATATATTTCATTAAGGAGCGTAGTAATATGAATCCGACCTATATAGATGGCAATTTTGGGCAGAAAAACACGGGTAATGATGCCGAGCTACTTATCGCTAGCTGGGCCGCGCGTCGTTATTACGGCGCCCAGCATTTGATGGTGAATACTCCCCGGGGAGTGTGGAGCCTGGGCGAGGCAAGATTGAAAGCGCTGGTGGAGATCAATGCGCCGCAACACGACAATTATCGGGCGGGAAAGATGCTAGAGAAACCGGAGGTCAGCCAGGTCATATTTGCCGGAGGAAAGTTATTCGAGCAAGGTATCAACGGCCAGAAAAAAATCGAAATGTTGAAGCTGGCAAAGGCTGAACGTCGCTTTGCTTTCGGGGTAGGATTGGGACCTTTTGACTCAACGCAGGCAGAAAATTTATGTGCGGAGTTTTTGCAAAAGTGCCAGTTCGTCGGGGTGCGTGACGAAGAAAGTTTAGAACGTGCCAAAGCGATTGCTCCCGATGCAAGGGTTGCATTGACCTTCGATCTCACGCCAGCCTTATTGGAATTGCCGCGTCCGATAGATCAAAGCGAGCAACGTAAAGGCATTGCACTCAGCTTGTGCGCCCTGGAACGAATCAATGGGGACGCCAAAGCGGAACGCTTTCGTCTGGTGGCCATTGCAAAAAGTCTGGATCTCCTGCATTACTTTACCGGTGAGGTTATTCACTTTGTAGACTTTGATGGCGGTCGTGAGTGGGGAGATGCGCAAGTCCATCGAGAAGTGGCTTCATACATGGATGCCCAAACACCTGTCTGTTTCCATGCTTATTCGCCTTACCCCTGTGAGGTGTTGAATACCATGGCGTCTTTCAGGGTTGCTTTATGCATGCGTCGTCATGCCGCGATGTTTGCCCATGCCGCTAGCACCCCCATCATCGCGCTTAATGGGGAAAGTGAGATGCGTCAATGGTGCGTACAGATCGGTGTGCCGTATGTATACCAAATAGATGCGAATAATATTGGTACCAGCACGCTAACAAACATCCTTTGTGCAGGACTGTTTGAAGGTTTCGCCTCCTCGCGCATGAGCGCCGAGGAGGCGCGGGATCGTGCCATGAGTAATTTCCACAACAGGTATTTTTCAGTCGAGGCTGCAGGACATCAATCCCACGATAGGGGCTCCGTTACTGCTCTGAAAGCAGCCATCGTTGGAGAGCAAAACAGCGAACTGAAAATAAAGGGGCGAGCGCACTATTAAGACCCAATGATGCCAGGGAGGGCCTTTTCCGCACATCGGGTTGTTGTTATTGCCTTGTCTGGGAAGCGCATCCTTTACTGAAGTGCGCCCAGCATCCTGGTCTGACCTTCGTTTTCTTTCCCATCTTTGGGCCGCTCATTGCGTTACGTTAAGGTTTATATCTGAAAGACGGTGGGCCTGCTGCTTCCCGTGATCTCCCAAGAATTCGTAAAGATGCTGGTCGGCAAATACGTCAATTCCTAACAGTGTTTTCAAACCGTAAAGCAACAGTAGAAGGATTGGGGCAACAGCACAGAGCAGCAGATAAACGCTAAACATCGCGGCTGAGGTGCCTGCACGTAGCATCCTGTTCTGTTCTTTATTGCGAGTGGGGGATCGGCGGTCTCTGCCGACCAGAAAAACAAAGTAAAAACGGGCAAAAATACAGGGAATGACCCCTCGAATATCGACCGGATGTTTTTGAAAGGGCTTGGATGCGCGAATCGCATTTTCTATGGCTGCCACCTGCCGTGGCGTGAACGTGGCGCGCACATCACGGTCTATTTTTTCATAGACAGCATGGGTGAAGGCGTCAGTGTGTTCGTCAATTTTAATAGTCATGTTGTCACTACTCAATGAATGCTCGCCCGTGTTTTGCTGGATAAGGCAAGGTGTTTCAGCACCCGTTTATTGTTGGCCATGCGCAGTAGATAAACGAATGCAATACTGAGAATCATGCTAATCAAGGTGAGGAGGGCGATGAGTATGGGGCTTGGTGACGCCCACACTAGTAGTAAACTGGCCATCATCAACATGCTTAAACCATAGCAGGTCAATTCACGTCCGGCATGCCCCTGGATACGAAATTGCAATACCAGCTGATCGAAAATAAGAGCGGGGATAGCTGCGAGAATAAGTATTTGGCACAAGGTCTCTGCACCCTGCCAACGATCACCGAACAAGGCCTCGACATACCAGGGCGCCAGGCCGGCGATCAGCGTGAAGCCAGTTGCCACACAGAGTGTGAGTCGTAAAGTTTGACGTAATGCTGCTTCCAAACGACCAGAACGTTGCTGTTGGCAAAGATGCGGATAAAGCACGGTAATATAGGCCTGTGAAAGAGACTGTACAACGCCGAAACCGGCACTTTTGGCAAAGCTGTATAAACCAAACAGTTCGGGGCCCAAGAGGCGACCGGCAAACAGCGAATCGAGCTGGAAGCGAAGAGCTCGAATCAGCTCACTGCCCAGCGTTTTACTGCCAAATCGGCATAAATCGCCAATGACCGTTTGATCCCACCTGTAGCCGCCAAACGGGTTGCGGGCACGGCAAAATAAAGCTACCCAGAATAGCGCCGCAAACACCTTTGCCCATGCCACAGCAAACACATCAGCACCATAAAAAACCAGAACAGCGATGAACAGGTTTTCAAAAGTGATACAGGTGCCAGAAGCGAGCCCGTAGTAGCGCATATTGTTGTCGCGATGGAGCAGAAATACGCGGATGGCCACTAGCGGATAAATAAGGTGAGAAAGCGCCATGATACGCAGTATTTCGACCAATAGTGGCTGCTTGTAGAATTGTGCAATCAACTCGGCGAAGCCAATTTGCAGAAGACTTAGGCTGATCGCCAGCAGCCATTGCAGGCTGGCAGCACTGCGGATCAGCACGGGCAACTGATGCGCGGGACATTGAATGATCCTGGCTCCGATGCCCAAACGAGTAAATACCCTGAGCAGCTCGTGTATCACCAGAGCGAGCATCGCGAGGCCATAGTCGTGTGCGCTGAAAGCGGAGGCTAAAACAAACAGGGTGACCAGACGTGACAATCTGGACATACCCTCGGCTGCAAGTAGCCACATGATCTTTTCGGCCAAATCTCGGCAGTTGTGCCACAGAGTGATCAAGCGATTAAGGTGTGGCACTCGGCTCACCTTCACGGGGCAAAATGCAGGCTAGTAGATTGGCGACTGGCAGCGTGTGTTGAGATGGTATCACTGCCCAGGGCCTTGGCCATTTCTCCGGCAAATACCAGTGTGAACAGTAGTACGATCAAAGGAGGACGTTTTTTGCTGAGTACATGCATGGCGGTGTTCTCGCTGCTGATTGGTTGTGGCTGCAACTTGCGTTGAGCGCAGAGTGTTCGCTTGTATTATTGGTTATCAAGAATAATGCCAAATAAAAAAGTGCATATATATCAATGGGATAGGGTTTTATGCTTGTCGATGGTTAAACATTTTTGCATTTTGCTTTGCAGTTTGCTGTTGAAACAGCGCTTACCTGTAGCTCGGCCTTCATGCCGACGGGCGAAGCCCGAGTACCGGCCACACACAAAATAACTTGCTGCCTACGGATGACTGTCTTGTTGGCATGAATGCCAACCTACGAGGTGCTTGATGCCTGCTGTTGAGGCAGTGAAGCCATAGAATGGCCAACAGGCCAAATGATGGTTTTAACACCAGCCTGTCGCGTGAAAATCGAATTTCTCATGTACAAAGGGCCATGAAATGTTGTTTTTGCTGATAGGTAGGGACGGTTTAAAGCCCTCCCTTAGTTGTTGCCATAACGGTGATAGCGAAGTGCTTTGTTACTCAAACGAGACAAACGGTTATGGAACTGACGCTTTGCCAGGCTTGGCAAAACTTTGGCGATTACACGTTGGGGAAGCCGCAGCAAGCGCGAAAATAAGTCCAGTGTTTGGCTCAGGAGCTGTTGTTTAGGGGAGGGTTTAAAATGCTCCTGCAGGGGGCCTGCACTGAAATGGCGAATGTAGTCCTCAAGGGCGGGGTTCGTGTTGTTGTTCCAACGTGCATCAAGGTAAAGAACGCAATCCATTTCCAGTGCCGCCTGAATCAGATGCCCGTTTTCTCCCCAACCTATGTCAACCTCAAGGGGTAATGGTCTATCCGAAATTTTAAGTGCGTACGCGAGAAAACTTCTTGCTTGCACGGACTGTTTTAGAAACATAACACCCGAATTAAGACGTCCGCTGTAACCTTTGACGGCA
>JBFHVM010000133.1:0-8863 GCA_041589495.1 Oleiphilaceae bacterium
CCGGTTACGTGCGTATTTCGGTAGGTCACTGGCTCATCGAAACCAATTTATGGGTCATGGGCATTCTCAACCTGCTTGTACTTGGCGCCTTGTATCTAGTGGTCTCCATGTTACGGCAGGCGCGCCATGCCAAATCCCGATTTGGCTTCTGGCTGGGGCAAAACAGCATTCGGCGCGCCCACAAACTCAGCCAACAGGGGCTGCTGGCCTATCTCGAAGGTAACTGGACTGAAGCGCGTCGCCAGTTGGTGCGCGCTGCAACGAGAGGCGACAATCCACTGGTCAATTATCTGGCTGCCGCCCACGCCGCCAATGCCCAGGGGCACACCAAGGAAGCCGAAGCCCTCCTCAAAAAAGCCTACGACAGCGGTGACGAATCCAACTTTGCGGTGGGCCTGGCCCAGGCCCAGATTCAGCTCGACACCCAACAGCTCGAACCCTGCTTGGCAACGCTGCTGCGCCTGCGAAAACAGCAACCAAATCACCCCTTGGTATTGCGCCTACTGCGTCATGTATACAGCAAACTCGAAGACTGGAACCACCTCATTGAGATTCTTCCGGCATTGAAACAGCTGCCCAAAAAAGATGAGAATGACCTGCGTGAGTTGGAGCAACAGGCTTGGACAGGCCTCTTTAGACAGCGTGCTGACGAACTGCAGCGGCAGCATAAGGCCGAAAAAGTCGCAGAAGAATTGGCCCAACTGTGGAAGCAAATGCCTGATGCTATCCGATTTAGCGAACAGCTTATCGACCTCTATGCAGCCAGGCTTGTACAGCTCCACCGGGAGTCCGAAGCAGAAACCCTGCTGCGTAAGTTACTCAACAAACACTGGAGTGATCGCCTGATCTGGCGTTATGGTCTGGTGGCGGGTAACAGCGTATCGGAACAGTTAATTACTGCCGAAAACTGGCTCAAAGAGCGCCCCAACAACGCCGTACTGATGCTAACTCTGGGCAGGCTGGCCCTACGTAATGAGTTATGGGGGAAGGCACTGGAATACTTCGAAGCCAGCTATCGCCTGCAACCCGGCCAGGAGAGCCTTGGCGAGCTATATCGCCTGCATCAGCGTATCAGCGACGACCGTATCAAAGCCTCGCAGTACGGCAGCGCCTTACTGCAAAGCCTCGCATTACCCGAGCTGCCTCTTCCCCGTTAAGGCTGGGGCCGCTCTACGTACTCGAGTACATCCGAAAAGAATTGTTGGCTGGGTAAGCCGGCCGCTTCGAATTGATCCATGGCCGAGAACACCAGACGTGGCGACCCCGCCACAAACACCAGACTCTCTTTTAATGCGTGGCCACCAGCCAATACCGCATCTGCCAGTTGATCGTGGTGCTCCAGTCCGTCAATCGCTTCGATATCGGCAATCACCGAGGTAAAGTGAAAACGCGGATTATTTGCCGCCCAGCGTTCGGTGTACTCCTTGAGGTACATATCCTGCTCCTGGCGCACCCCCCAATACAAATGAATATCGCCCTCGTAATCTGCACACAACAGGTATTCGATAATGCTCTTCATTTGTGCAAAGCCGGTACCGGCAGCGAGAAGTATCACGTTCTGTTCCGGTGCTTTGGCCAGACAGGCACGCCCGTGTGGCAAAGACACCTTAACACTGGGGCTACTCTGCAAGTAGGTAATAATCTCGCTTGCCGTCGCCAGGTGCGGATCGGCCTGGATATGCAACTCAAGGCACTCCCCACCCGGTGCCGAAGCGATGGAGAAAAAACTGGGCGCCTCTTTATCCGGCAAATGCAAAGCCAAATACTGACCGGCATAAAATTCCGGCTTTTTGCCGGCAGGCAGACGCAGTTCGACACGATAAACATGGGCGAGAATGGATTCCACACGCTCGACCTGACAAATCACATTATTCAAGGGCAGTTCCCCTGGTCCATACACATTGGCAATTTCAAATTCACAGTCTGTCAGCGCTTCTGCGCGACATAACATAATCTCGGCGCTATTGTGCTGATCGCTATCTATAAGCCCTACGGTACCACCCGCGTTCACCCGCCCCGTCAAAAGCTGGGCACTACACAGCTGGCATACCCCATTGCGACAACTCAGAGGTAAGCGAATATCCTGCCGCGCCGCGGCAGCACTAATGGTTTCGCCCTCTGCCTGCTCAAACTCCAGCTGTCTGGGCAGTAAACGTATGCGCAAGCTCACTTGAGTTCCATAATACCAAGACTGTCCCAGCGCTCATCAACTCGCTTTTTGACGTCTTCGTTCATGGTGATGGCCCGCCCCCACTCGCGATCCGTTTCTCCGGGCCATTTATTCGTCGCATCCAAACCCATTTTTGAGCCGAGACCGCTCACCGGCGAGGCAAAATCCAGATAATCAATGGGCGTATTTTCAACCATGGTGGTATCGCGCGCGGGGTCCATACGGGTGGTCATCGCCCAAATCACATCGTTCCAATCCCGCGCATTCACATCATCATCAGTCACAATCACGAACTTGGTATACATAAACTGACGCAGAAAAGACCATACGCCCATCATGACCCGCTTCGCG
The DNA here is from genome assembly GCA_041589495.1 of Oleiphilaceae bacterium. Taxonomy (GTDB): domain Bacteria; phylum Pseudomonadota; class Gammaproteobacteria; order Pseudomonadales; family Oleiphilaceae; genus PZPK01. The sequence goes on from JBFHVM010000133.1 coordinate 2,522, forward strand.
TGTCCGGGGTATTGCTTCTTCATGGTCACAACAGCCAATCGGTAAGAACAGCCCTCGGGAGGCAGATAAAAATCCACTATCTCCGGAAACTGCTTTTGCAGTATAGGTATAAATACTTCATTCAGTGCCACACCCAGCACGGCAGGTTCATCTGGCGGGCGTCCGGTATAGGTACTGTGGTATATGGCATCCCGTCTCCGACTCACCCGTTCTACCGTGAACACCGGAAAGGAGTCCACTTCATTGTAATACCCCGTATGGTCACCAAAGGGACCCTCTGGAGCCATATCATCAGGATAAATATAGCCCTCAAGCACAATCTCGGCACTGGCAGGAAGGTGTAATTCACTGAGCTCTGCTTTGACCAACTCCGTCTTGCTGCCGCGTAAAAGACCTGCGAAAGCATACTCAGAGAGCGCATCGGGCACCGGCGTTACGGCCCCCAGTATGGTTGCCGGATCAGCGCCCAAGGCCACCGCAATGGGAAAAGGCTCGCCCGGGTGGGCCTGCTGCCATTCACGAAAGTCCAGCGCGCCACCGCGGTGCGATAGCCAACGCATAATCAGACGATTCTTGCCAATCACCTGCTGACGATAGATACCCAGGTTCTGGCGCTCTTTATGCGGCCCGCGCGTAATCACCAACGGCCACGTGATCAGCGGCCCGGCGTCTCCCGGCCAACAGGTTTGCACCGGCAACTCAGCCAGATTCACGTCGGTGCCGCTTTGCACGATTTCCTGCCAGGGCGCCTTGCGTACTTCTTTAGGCCCCATGTTCATCACTTGCTTGAAGATGGGCAATTTTTGCCAGGCGTCTTTAAAGCCTTTTGGTGGATCAGGCTCCTTGAGAAAAGCCAGCAACTGGCCAATTTCGCGCAGGGCGGTAACGCTCTCCTGCCCCATGCCCAAGGCTACGCGCTTTGGTGTACCAAACAGGTTAGCCAATACCGGCATGTCGTAACCTACGGGATTCTCAAACAGAATGGCGGGGCCACCCGCTCGCAGGGTACGGTCGCAGATCTCGGTCATTTCGAGATTTGGATCGACCGGCTGAGACACGCGCTTAAGCTCGCCTGCCTGTTCCAGCTGCTGAATAAAGTCTCGCAAATCCTTGTATTTCATGCCTGATCCCGGCCTTGCCTAGTTAATTGTGGGCAGATGATACGGTGTTATCATTGGGTAGCCAAACGCAAAAAGCCGGTTGTGATAACCGGCTTTTGCAGGGCTGGATGCAAAATCAGCGCTTCTTCATCGCCAGGAAAAACTCGTCATTGGTTTTCGTGTCTTTGAGTTTATCCAGCAAAAACTCGATCGCCGCCACATCGTCGTCCATATTGTGCAACAGCTTACGCAGAATCCACACCCGTTGCAGTGCCTCTTCAGTCATCAGGAGATCTTCGCGTCGGGTACCGGAGCGACGAATATTAATGGCCGGGTAAGTACGTTTTTCAGCGACACGGCGATCAAGGTGCACTTCCATATTACCCGTGCCCTTGAACTCTTCGTAAATGACTTCGTCCATTTTGGAGCCGGTATCAACCAGCGCCGTTGCGATAATCGTCAGGCTACCGCCCTCTTCTACGTTACGCGCAGCTCCAAAGAAACGCTTGGGGCGCTCCAGCGCATGCGCATCAACACCACCCGTCAGTACCTTGCCCGAGGAGGGGATAATGGTGTTATAGGCGCGCGCCAAACGTGTGATGGAGTCAAGAATAATCACCACGTCCTGCTTATGCTCTACCAGGCGCTTGGCCTTCTCAATCACCATCTCGGCCACCTGGACGTGACGGGCAGGCGGCTCATCAAAGGTACTGGCTACCACCTCACCGCGCACAGAGCGCTGCATCTCGGTTACTTCTTCAGGACGCTCGTCGATGAGCAGTACCATCAGATGACATTCAGGATTATTACGCGTGATGGATTGCGCAATGTTCTGCATCATCAGCGTTTTACCTGCTTTAGGTGGCGATACAACCAGACCACGCTGGCCTTTACCAATTGGCGCAACCAAATCCAGTATTCGGGCGGAAAGATCTTCGGTACTGCCGTTGCCCGCCTCAAGTATCAACCGATCATTAGGGAACAGGGGCGTCAGGTTTTCAAACAGAATCTTGTTTTTGGAGCTTTCGGGTTTATCGAAGTTAATCTGATTCACCTTCAGCAGGGCGAAGTAACGCTCACCATCTTTGGGTGGACGAATCTTCCCTGAGATCGTATCCCCCGTGCGCAAATTGAAGCGTCGTATCTGGCTTGGAGACACGTAGATATCATCGGGGCCTGCCAGATAGGAGCCTTCTGCGGAGCGCAAAAAGCCGAAGCCATCCTGCAGAATCTCCAGTACACCATCTCCATAAATGTCTTCGCCGCTTTTGGCATGACGTTTAAGAATGGTGAAGATCACATCCTGTTTACGGGATCGGGCGAGATTATCGAGCCCCATTTCGGCGGCAATTTCGAGTAATTCAGGGACGGCTTTTTTCTTGAGTTCTGTGAGATTCATAGGTCTACTATTTTTAATACGTACGGAGCAGGAACGCTGTTATTGGGGATCAAAGAAAAATTTGGTTTGGAAACAGATCCGGCAGGGGGCGCCGCATCTGACGTTGGACGTTCAAATAAGATAGCCCACATTATACTCAGAATCCAGATCTTTGCTAATTTTTTATGCAAAATGTCCCGAAAGCCCATTTTTTACTGACTTGACCCACATCAATTCAACACGAAGAGCTTCCCTTCGGACTGGACAAAAATTGCGAATACCGGAATCATTCAAGTATGCCCTATTAACAGAACCAATCTTGTGAACACGACATCAAATTCCACAACCGACTGCTCAGCGCAGCAGGAATTACAAACGCTTGAAACAGCTATATTGGCCATCCTGGCCTCCATCAAGCCGGTGATCCAAACCGAAACCCTGCCAATCCTGGAGGCACACAACCGTATTCTGGCGCAGGATCTTGAGGCTAGAGTGAACGTGCCGCCCACCGATAACAGCGCAGTAGACGGCTACGCTTTGAATAGCGAGCAGATGCCACCGGAACATTGCCTGCCGGTGTCGCAACGCATTCCTGCCGGACGAGTACCCGAGACATTAAAGGCAGGTACCGCCGCCCGCATATTTACGGGCGCCAGCATCCCCCGCGGGGCCGACTGCGTTGTCATGCAGGAACAGTGCGAACGCGAGGGTAATAAGGTACGTATTCCCTCTAACATTAGCGTGGGTCAGAACATACGTCCCAAGGGGCAGGATTTGCAAGTGGGGCAAACCATATTAAGAAAGGGCGAAGTACTGCGCCCGCAGGCAATCGGTCTTGCCGCATCGTCCGGCTATGCCTCGCTTAAAGTATTCGCCCCACTTACCCTTGCGATTCTATCTACGGGGGATGAGCTGTGTGAACCGGGCGATGTCCTTGGCGAAGGCCAGATCTACAACTCCAATCGGTATTTACTGCAGGCCCTGTTGAACAGTTTTGGCTGCAAGGTGCTGGATCTTGGCGTGATACCCGATAAGCTGGATGCCACCAGCGCTGCACTTGAACACGCGGCACAAAACGCCGATCTAATTCTTACCACCGGCGGCGCTTCAGTCGGTGAAGAAGACCATGTAAAAGCCGCCATTGAAGCCATGGGCTCACTGTCACTTTGGCGACTGGCTCTAAAACCCGGCAAACCTTTTATGTTCGGCAGAATTAATGAGACGCCGGTTTTAGGGCTACCCGGTAACCCGGGAGCCGTACTGGTTACCTTCAGCCTGCTGGCGCGGCCTGCATTACTGAAGCGAATGGGCTGCCGCCATACTAAGGTGATAAGCGAGCGCCGCACTTTGGCCTTTTCGCCGGGGAGCAATGGCAAGCGACGTGAGTTCAAACGCGTGCAGTGTCAGTCGAATGGCAGCCTGATCCTGCATCCTAATCAGAGCTCAGGCATGCTCAGTTCGGCCTGTTGGGCCGACGGCCTAGCCGTGATTCCCGAATACAGTGAACTCAAGGCCGGCGATTCGGTCGAATATTACAGTTTCAACAGCCTGATGAATCTGCCCTATCAAGGTAGCGAACCATGAATATACTGTTTTTTGCCAGCTTGCGAGAGCGCCTGCAAACCGGCGAGATTGAACTGCAGGATTGCAGAGCATTTACCCGGGCGCGTGATGTACTGGAGCACCTACAGGCACGGGGGCCAGATTGGCAAGAGGCACTGCAAACCGGTCGCATTCGTCTGGCGATTAATCAGGAATTGGCCAACCTCGACGATCCGGTGAAACAGGGCGACGAACTCGCATTTTTCCCCCCGGTCACCGGGGGCTAGGCATGATCCGTATACAAAGCGAAGACTTTGATGTGGCAGAAAGTTATGCCCGTCTGCGCCAGGCAGCACCAGGCAAAACCGGCGCTATCGCAGTGTTCACTGGTCTGGTTCGCGATTTTGGAGACTTGAGCGGTGTCGAGGCTATCGAATTGGAACACTACCCCGGCATGACCGAAAAGACTCTGCAAGGAATCTGGCAAAATGCCGCTCAACGCTGGCAACTCCACACCTGTGAAATCATCCACCGGGTTGGCCGCCTGCATTGTGATGATCAGATAGTACTGGTGGGGGTTGCCGCAGAACATCGCGCAGAAGCCTTTGCCGGCTGCAGCTACATTATGGACTTTTTAAAAACCGAAGCGCCTTTCTGGAAGAAAGAAATTCACCGCGAAGGCGAAGTATGGGTCGAAGCCAAACACAGTGATGAACAGCGCAAGCAAAACTGGCAATCAAAGTAGCGAGCCGATTCGGCTACGTCAGCTGTCTCCCGCACAACTGCCTCTGGCCAAGCGTTTCTATAAGCAAGCAAATTACCGCTGTAGCTATGACCGTAAAAGCCACATCTTTGCGCTGGATCAAGCGCAGACGATGCTGGCATGCGTGCAATTTGACCGCAATGACCAATACCGTTTCTTACGCGCAATGGTAGTGCACCCGCTTTACCGCCAGCAGGGTTTGGGCCGTTTACTGTTAGCGGAACTCAAACCCTACCTGAAACAACAGCCCTGTTATTGCCTGCCGTTTAACCACCTGCGAAACTTCTATGAGCGGGCAGGGTTTGTCGTTTTGGAGGATGAGAGCCTCCCACCCATAATCAAAGAAAAACTGCAAAACTATCGCCGACAGAGAAAAAAGTTACTGGCAATGGGACTCCTAATAGAAATTTAACATCAGGTATTGGTAGAACGGGCGTTTTCGTGCCATTCTTAGAAAACAAAGGTGTCGCAACTGGCTAGCGACAGTTGTGACCACAAGAACAGGGGAATGTGCTGTGGATTCAATTAAAGTCAGTGACTATATGAGCGCCAATGTCATGACCTTCAAACCAGAAGACAGTGTCATTGATGCCTTGCGCAAGCTCATCAAATCTGGGCGTTCCGGCGCGCCGGTGGTCGACAATGAAGGCCGCCTGGTAGGTATCCTGTCGGAATTCGACTGTCTCAAAGAAGCTTTAATGGGTGGCTATTTTCAGGAAGCCGGTGATCGGGTGGCCGACCATATGACAACCGAACCGGATTCCGTGCAATTGGGCGACAACATCATCCGGGCCGGAGACCTGTTTATGCAAGGCCGGCGCCGACTACCCGTGCTCGATGGTGAGAAACTGGTGGGCATCATTACACGAGCGGACTTTGGTCGCGCGTTGATACACACCATTGATCATCCGCATCACGGTAATAACTGGTCCTGATCCTCGGCTGGAGGGGTTGGGCCAAACCATTGCTCGCATAAGCGAGCTGCCACGACTGGAGCACCCAGGATCGGGGCGTTTCGTACATTTTACCGAGGCAAAGACCATCCCCTCTATTCGCTCGATACCAGCCCCCACTTACCCAGCGTACAACAACGGAACGCGCCATCGTCATTCTGCGAGCGCAAATATAGTAGGCTAGGAGCCTTTTCCGGACGCATTGTCGTTAGCATCCTCTGCTGGCTGAATAAGGCTGATCAACTCCCAGCCACTTTCGGGCCTCACATCGTCTTTACCGGAAAGGGGCTGCACAGAACCGTCGGGCCGAATCGCAAATAACAGAGTCAGACGGTTACCGTGTTGCTTCCTGTAAGCATCAAAACCAAACTCGCCAGAGAGCTGGGTTATCTTCACTGTTGCTCCCTTGGCTACCAGGCTGGCTAGTTTGGCAAAGGTCGCAGTCTCACCAAAACGATTCCGCGTATTCAGGTATTTTTCGGCCGATTGATGACTGGCGCGCAAATCCTGGTCCCCTTCGGGTAGGCCCAACACATTGCCGGCGCCCATGAGATCGAGATAGTGATAGGTAGACAAGGTATTAAGCTGCTTATATGGGGACACCGC
>JBFHVM010000134.1:0-8852 GCA_041589495.1 Oleiphilaceae bacterium
ACACCAGCGGCAACCGCCAGATCCTTGATCACATCAATTTCGATAAACAACAGTGTGAGGAAGCCTATGGCGTCACTCACCAGAGCCAGAATACCCGGGCGGGCCAATTGGCGAAACGCTAAACGCGCACTCATGACCGGATTAAACCCTTTGGCCTGTTGCACCCCCAGCTGATTCACAATTTGTACGCCGTGACTAATGCCAATCGCAAACACGAGGAAGGGGACCAGCACGGAATAGGGGTCCATGCCGTAGCCCAGCAGATTAAGAATGCCAAGCTGCCAGATAACCGCGATAATCGACGTCACAATCGGAACGATAGTGCCCACGAAACAACGCGAATAGATATAAAGAAAGGTCAGAGTAAGTCCCATGGTGATCAGTGCGAACACCGCAATGGAGGCAATACCCTCAATCAAATCACCCACCTTTTTGGCGAAGCCGATAATGTGGATTTCAACGTTGGCGTTCTTGGCCTCGTACTTGGCGCGCACTTTGGCTTCCAGCTCTTGCGAAAAAGCTTTGTAATCCAGAGGCTCTTTAGTCTCCGGATTAATTTCAAATAATGGCGCATACACAATGGTGGATTTAAAGTTGTCTGCCACCAGCTTGCCTACTTCACCAGATTTGAGAATATTCTGGCGCAGCGCTTCCAGCGACGTTTGCGAACCATCGTAGCCATCGGGAATAACCGGGCCACCCTGGAATCCGTCTTCGGTCACTTCAACCCAACGCGTGTTGGGCGTCCACAGCGACTTGAGCCCTGAGCGGTCGACACCTGAAAGATAAAATACCTCATCGGTAATTTCACTGAGCGTTTCCATGTAAGCCTTGTTAAAGATGTCGCCATCTTTCACCGCTACCGCAATTCGAATCGAGTTCCCCAGATTCTCGAGATCGTCCCGGTTCTCCATCATATTGACGATGAAGGGATGCTCCAGCGGAATCAGTCGTTCAAATGAGGCATCGGGTTTAATCTGTGCCGCGTTGTAGCCCAAAAAAATAGTCATCAGGAAAAATATTCCCAAAATGACTGGGCGATTTGAAAATATCAGTCTCTCAGCGAGTGTGCCGGAACCCACTGCTGAATTGGACAGAGACTTGTTGTCGGTGTTTGGATTGGACATCCAGCCTTCCCCTTAAAATCTTGCGTCGTTGTGCGGATTTAAATATTGCTACCAGCCGGGTTTGTGATATTCACACCCGCTTCGCCAACCATGACCAGACGGTCTCTGGAAATATGAATAACAGCAACATTGCCGAGCCGATTTTCTCTGATGCGCTCCTTGAAGGTTACCCCCCCATCGCGACTCACCAGCACTGAACCGGAGTTGCCGACAATCGTTATTCCTTTATTGCCATCAAAACTCGCCCCCATCAGAGTACTTTCTGTATCAGAGTCGAGCGCTTCCCAGCTTAAACCGTCGTCTTCAGAGCGGAACAGGTTACCTCGCAGGCCATAAGCCAGGGCCACACCATTCTCGGAAGTGCCCAGCACACCAAAGAACGAGCCATCGTAAGGACTTTCAATGGTCTCCCAGGATTCCCCCAAATCCGTCGAACGGAACAAGACTCCCGCTTCTCCTGCCACCAGCAGGGTCCCCCCCTGCAACTGCGCAATCGCATTCAGATGAAAGCGATCCGGGTTATCCATATTCGCCCCCAGATTGCGCCAGGACTGGCCACCATCTTCGGTTTTAAAAATAAAACCATAAGCGCCTACCACAATGCCTTCCTTACGCGACCAAAAAAATGCATCCAACAGAGGTTTACTGGCCCCCACCTCAGCGTCAATTTCGGCATCCTCTAGAGCAAATTGCGCATCTTCCAGCTCGTACTCCAGATCTACTGCATTATCTTCGCTTGCCTCTTCAAGCTCCGACTCGATCTCTCCAACAAAACGCTCTGCCTGCTTGATAATCATGCTATTGGCCTGATTGCCATCAAACTGCTTGAGCCAGCTGTTACCGCCGTCACGTGTGTGCAGCACCACACCGCCATGCCCAACAGCCCAACCATATTGAGCATCGACAAAGGATACCCCAGTTAACAACACAGCAACCGGAACGTCGACTTGCTGCCAGGAACTACCCTGATCATCCGAAACAATAATATGGCCACGTTCGCCGACAGCCACGAGACGATCACCCGCACGGGCGATATCAAGCAACAGATTCTTATCGGCCAGCTTGGTTGGAGCTGCGGGTGTTTCTAGAACATCCTGAACGGCGAATGCCGCTGGGACAGCGGCAAACACAGAAGTTAATATTGCGAACAATGTAACTTTGAAAGGTGATAGTAAGTGGTGCATTAAAAAACCTTGGTCGTTACGGGTTAACCAACCGACCACACGGGCCGGTCAGGCGATTGGTTTAGTGGGGTTAACGTCCCCGGCGGCGCAGTGACGAGGGTTTGAAGTAACGCTTGTTCGGAATCTTGTTCTCGAACACTGGCGCTTGCTTTTCCTCGGAATATAGACCGTTTGCACTGTATCTGCGAGATTGCAGATCATGATAAACGTCTCCACTGGTCCATGTGCCCGGCAATTCATAATAGTTTTTCAGCATGGCAGCGCTGATACGCCATAGTTCGCCACGGTTATCGTACTGGTCAACCAGTGCGATACCCCAGCTGTCTTCATCGACGTAGAAAACACGACGCTTGTAGATGTGACGCTCACCACTCTTGAGTGTAGCTTCCACAACATGCACGCGGTGCAGCTCCCAGCGCACGAAATCGGGATTCAAGTGGCCCGGCATGACCAGGTCACTATATTTCACGCCTTCGGCACTTAGCTTGTAGTTGTTGTAGGGAATGAAGAACTCTTTGACACCCTTGTATTCCCAGTTGTAGCGGTCGGGGGCGCCATTATACATATCTGTATCGTCAGCGGTACGGGTATTGTCAGACGATGCAATCGGCGAATCGTAGGCCAGGTTTGGCGCGCGACGAACCCGACGCTGGCCAGAGTTATAGTCCCAAGCCTGACGGGCATCCTTGGTCTGATCCAGCGTTTCGTGCACCAACAGAGCACCACCGGCGAGACGTGCAGGGGCTTTGTTAAAGGTCAGAAAATAAAACAGGATGTTGTCGAGCTTTTTAAAGCTTCCCTTGGGGTTATGGAAGTTAAAGAAAATTTCCTGTTGCTTGGTGATCGGAGAGTAGTCACCGTCGCGCTGAACCGCCACTTCGGTAGAGCGACTGGTCACAAAAACACCGCGCCAGCGAGTCAGGTGGTTCCACATAGTTTGCAGGGCTTTTTCTTCATTACTACCGTGCAGTATTGGAAAGGGAATACCACCGTATGCGTTCTTGATACCCACACCACCTTTGGACAACTCAGCCGTTGTCGCATTATCGCGGGAATTTTCAACCACCCAATCCGGCATGGCATGCGAACGATGCGTCGGATACACATGCATTTTAAAGGTGTCGGTGTAGGTTTCGAACAAAGCATACTGCCCCGGCGTCAAGTACTTCTTAAAACCCTGATAGTTGCTTTCATCAATCGTAAATTTGATCTCGTCACTGGCAAAAGGATCGATATGATGCTGTCCGGAGCCCTCATAGCCCGCTGGCGCTTCAGTCAAACCGCCCGTCCACTCCGGGATGGTTTTATTCTTGTTGCCCGCTTTGATTGACCCGAAAGGCGTGAGCGACGTCCCTAGCTTATTTGCCTCTTTTTGTGACACTTTTGACTGCGCAGGACTGGCTGCGATAGCGAAAGCAAGCACACTGCAGAGCAACACATACTTGTTATTCATACGAATACCTTGAAACACACTTGATTATTTTCTGGATACAACACAAAGATACTACTGAAGCGAAACCCCACTGACAGCCTTCCACAGCCCTGCTCCCCTGTTTCGGCTTCTCGGCCCTTATTGTGGAAAACAGATAAAAAAACGCTGCCATCCTATTAATTTTTAGCAGATTTTTCGGGAGTGTCTATGTGAGTTTTGTTATGAAATATGTCTGACAGGGATAGTCGGCCTGACTGCAATGCATCGAAACATGACAACCAGGCCTGACGGTGAGCGTTACAGGCTAATCAGGCGAGACTTTTCTCGACCACTTCGCGAACATCTTTTGATAATTTTTCTTTGCCATGAATACGCTGCAACTGCGCACGCATGAGTTGTTGTCGTCCGGCATCGTACTTACGCCACCGTGTTAAAGGCGTCAGCAGTCTTGAAGCAATCTGCGGGTTAAGGTCATCCAGCTGCATCACCCGGTCTGCCAAAAAGGCGTAGGCCTCACCACGCTCCGCATGAAAATTCACATGGTTCTGCATACAGAAGGCACCAATGACCGAGCGCACCTTATTGGGATTAGTGATTTCAAACTCAGGCACATTCATCAGCTGTCGAATGGTGGCAAGGCTCGCATACGCCGGACTGGATGCCTGTACACTAAACCACTGCTCCAGCACCTGGTTATCGTGTCGCCAGCGCTGATAAAAATCCTGCAAGGCAGACTCGGCCTCGCTGCGCATGCCTGAGTTCACCAGCGCAGATAAAGCAGCAAAGCTGTCGGTCATGGTGTTAGCCCGTTCGAACTGCTCCTTGGCTATAGCCAGAAACTCCTCTCCCGGATCAGCCGCCAATAATGACAACACCGTGTTCTTGAGCGCACGTTCCGACATTGCCTCAAAGTCGAGACGCGGCGGCTCCTGCTGGACATGATTGGCCACGTAGAGCTGAAGCAGCTCGGATTCCAGAGCGCGCACAATTCTGCACTTAAGCAGTTCACGGGCATCATAAATAGCTTTCACGTCGGCTTCGTCGGCCTGCTCAATCAAGTAGGCCTCGCTGGGCAACATGAGCAGCTTGCATAACATGGCGTTATCAACGTCACGCTTACTTAGTAAGTGCCTGTAGGCTTCAACAAAGGCGGCTATGCTATCTTCGGCCAGCTGCGCGTCTTCCATCAAAGCATGAATCACCCGCGTCGCCAGCGTCTGACCAGCATCCCAGCGATTAAATCCATCGCTGTCATGCTGCATCAGGAATAGAAGATCGGCATCCGAATAGTCATAACGCAAACGCACAGGCGCCGAAAAACCACGCAACAGGGAGGGCACCGGTCGTGACTCTACACCCTCAAACACCAGCTCTGCAGTTGCATCACGCAATTCGAACAGCGGTTCTGCAATGCTCAGATCTTTACCGTCCGGGCCCAGCAAGCCCAAGGCAATGGGGATATGGAAAGGCTCTTTTTCAACCTGACCCGGCGAAGGTGGGCAGCTTTGCTCAAAGCGCAGGGTGTAACGTTTTGACTCAGCGTCATAATCACCCTGCACCGTCACAATCGGCGTGCCAGCTTGCGTATACCAGCGTTTGAACTGTGCTAAGTCACGGCCGGAAACATCGGCCATGGCGGCCACAAAATCATCGGTCGTCACCGCCTGCCCATCGTGGCGCTCAAAATACAGGTCGGAACCTTCACGGAACGTCTCCGCGCCCAGCAATGTCCGCAGCATACCGACCACTTCGGCACCTTTTTCGTAGACCGTGAGTGTGTAAAAGTTCGAAATTTCCATGTACGAAGCAGGACGCACCGGGTGCGCCATGGGCCCGGCATCTTCGGCAAATTGCGCCGTACGCAGCAAATTGACATCATCGATGCGCTTCACCGGCTCCGAGCTCATATCGGCAGAGAACTGGGCATCGCGAAAAACGGTAAACCCTTCTTTGAGACTCAATTGAAACCAGTCACGGCAGGTTACCCGATTACCCGACCAGTTATGGAAGTATTCGTGAGCCACAATCGCTTCGATGCGCTGATAAGCTGCATCGGTCGCCGCATCAGGCTTAGCCAGCACACAGGACGAGTTGAAGATATTCAGCCCTTTATTTTCCATGGCTCCCATATTGAAATCGTCCACCGCCACGATCATAAAAATATCGAGGTCGTACTCCCGCCCATATACTTCCTCATCCCAGCGCATGGAACGCTTTAGGCAATCGAGGGCAAAATCGCATTTGTCGGCATTTTTGTGATCGACATAAATACGCAGGTCTACCTCGCGACCGGAACAGGTGGTAAAGCTATCTTCTTGCAGATGCAGATCTCCGGCAACCAAGGCAAAGAGATAGCAGGGCTTGGGAAAGGGGTCATGCCAGATAACGAAGTGACGCCCATCGTCCAAATCCCCCTTATCCACCGGATTACCATTTGCCAGCAACACGGGGTAAGCCTTTTTGTCCGCTTCGACGCGTGTAGTGAATTCGGCCATCACATCTGGCCGGTCCAAGAAGAAAGTAATACGGCGAAAGCCTTCAGCTTCACACTGGGTACAGAACATTGATGAGGACTTGTACAAACCCTCCAGACGCTTATTGTCCTGTGGACGAATCCAGGTGATACATTGCAGTTCAAACTTGTCGGGCACCTGATGAATCAGCAGAGACTCTTCGTCCTGCACATAGTCCGTTGCGTCCAGTTTTCTACCCGCCACAACGAGTTCCCGCAACTCCAGCTCCTCGCCGTCAAGCCGCAGGCTACCATCCCCCGCGTCACCATTGCGTCGCATCTGCAGTCGGGAATGCACCTCAGCGCCATCTTCATAGAGACGCACATCCAGGTCCACGCGATCTATCCAATACGCGGGAGCTGTATAATCCTTTAAATACGTAATATTGCTGCTTGCTTCTCTCATTGCACTCTCATCTTTTATTCTGTTGCACCCACCTGCCCCACTCAGGTGTGTCAGGCACTCGCCAGGCTCACCTGATAGGAACCGTACTTACGCACGTTCAGACAGGCCTGCTCAAAAATCAGGTATTGCCCCTTAATTGCCATGAGCACATCGTCAATCTCTGGCTGCTTATCGAGATTGTAGGTCTTGGCTTTTTCGGGCCAGGCCAGTGAAGGATAGTCAAACTGCTGCAATTCGGCATCCACCAGCCAGTCAACACGTTCGCCGGGATGTTCCGCCTTGATTGCCTGCAGACGATCACGTGAGAGCGCCTGCAGGCGGTCTCGCTCTGCGGAAAGATCAATCTCTTCAACCTCGTGCTTGAGCATTTTGCGCCAATTAGTTTTATCGGCCACCCATTCCTTGAGGGCGGTTTCGACCAAACCCGACATGCGACGTGACGAAACTGTGGCAATCGGTAATGCCTGCACAGCCCCCTGATCAAGCCAACGCGTAGGCATTTGATTGCGACGGGTGATACCGACTTTGAGACCGGAAGAATTAGCCAGGTACACGATGTGCTCCTGCATACAGTGGTCATCAGCCCACTCCGGCTCCCGGCAAGTACCTTCGTGATAGTGGCACAATTCCGGACTCATGATGCAGCGGTCGCAACGTGCCAGCTTTTGAAAACAGGGGTAGCAAAAGCCCTGATTAAAACTTTTTTTGGTCATGCGCTGACAGTAGCTGCAGCGGATTTCACCTTCGAACACCAGCCGCAATCGCTTGCCCAGCAATGCGTTCATAGCCACTTCCTGGCCACCCAAGTTTAAAAAATATTGTGCCGGAGCTCCTGGTTCAACTCGCATTTTACTCAGCCTGCCGGCTGCAATGTCTAACATCTGTTAACGAACCTTAGTGCAGAATACGGACGGTATCGGCATCCGTATCGCCATCATTTTTGTCTTTATTTGCCGTTGCAGAAACTTTTTTGCGCGACTTATCGATATAACCCAGACGCTGCTCTTCGGGCACACCATGCTTGGCTTCGTATAGCATGACGCTCTGCATACAAATTTCTTTTTGTTCCGGCGTTAAAGTCCGGCCATCGGGCCAGCGGCCTAGTTCCAGCGCCTGTTTAAATCGTTGATATATATCGGGGTCCAGTTGTTGAGCCACATCTTCGAACTTCATTCGTGCATTCAACCCATCTTGCTGCAATTGGAGGGAGTGCCGCGTGGTAAACTCAAGGAATTAGAGGCACCCACGGATGAGCAGCAGCATAACAACGGGGGCATAAGCAGCTCAAGAAAGAAATTAAAGAAAAGACTTGCAGATGTAAATACGAATTATTATTATTTGCATCAAGCAGTGGTTAGTCGCCATTGCTTGCCAAACCTTCCAGCATTGGTCGCATCATGGTGCAGGAAGTATTGGTCTCTCTCATCAGAACTGTCACAATTTGGTGACCTCCCCACCTGCCCGAAAAGCGGTGGGGACTTTTTACTCTGCTAAGTCTTCTTTTGAACAGGCCGATAACCTCTCAACAAGGCCACCACGCCACCAGCCAGCAAACCAAACAGATGGGCTGAATTCGCCATGCTTCCCAGACCAACCCAGGCGGTAAACGGAGTGTAACCCAAGGCAAGCCAGAGCAAGCTCAGCACAAACAGGGCATCAGGAAAAAACACGGCGTCGTCTGATTTTTTCCATAGCCAAGTGTAGGCGACAAGCCCATAAACCACTCCGGAGAGACCGCCAAACAGATAAGATGTATCCATCAGCTGGGCAATATTCGATAAGGCCGACACCACCACAAAAAACAGAAAAAAGAAAAGGGAGCCACTGCGTGCTTCGAGCTGCCCGCCCAGCACCCACAACATCAGCAGATTGAATACCAGATGCACCACGGAAAAATGTAGAAAATCTGGCGATAACACACGCCACCACTGCCCGTCGAGCATCATTGCCGCGAGCCCCTGCATTTTCTGGTCGACAGAGAGCAAAGGATGATCAATTTGCCAGGGGTCAATAATCAATAAGGTGCGTAATAGCGGCCCACCCTCGCCAAAGCTGGTCATCAAAGCAACCAGTGTGGCCACGGCGATGCAAAGATAGACTAAGGGCGCCTCGCGCAAACGCGCACGAGGTAAACCGTGATTAAGCGGATTACGCAGCTGCCACGGGCCCATGGGCTGTGCATCGAGAGTCT
>JBFHVM010000135.1:0-8836 GCA_041589495.1 Oleiphilaceae bacterium
GCCGGACTTGAACCGGCACGGCTTACGCCACTACCCCCTCAAGATAGCGTGTCTACCAATTCCACCACTTGGGCATAACCTTTGTCGAGCTTACTCCAGCTCGGGAGCCGGCGCCTCTTCGCTCGCCGATTCCAATTCAACCTGCTCTTCTCTTGCCTCACCCGCTTCGCTGTCGATTTGCTCGACCGGCGCGAGACGATCGCCTTCCGTTGCAGCCACCTCAGCCTTTTGCTTGGCCAGCATTGCCAGAGAAATACTGGTTACAAAAAATATAATCGCGAGGTACTTGGTAGATTTCGTAAGAAAATTACTAGTTCCCTGACTACCAAAAACTGTCTGCGAAGCACCCGCACCAAATGATGCACCGGCTTCAGCACCCTTACCCTGCTGCAGCAATACCAGACCGATCAAGGCCAACGAAACCAGTACGTGGACAATGATGACTGCGGTCTCTAACCATTCCATACTTGCTTTAACCTATCGCTTCGCAAATTTGCGAAAATTCATCTGCCTTGAGTGAGGCACCGCCAACGAGCCCCCCATCAATATCCTCTTGGGCAAACAGTGCCTGCGCATTCGCCGCATTCACACTACCGCCGTATAAAATTGTCATTTGCTGCGCCAGACTTTCATCCAGCCCTGCAATCGCACGCCTGATCGATGCATGCATGGCCTGCGCCTGTTCTGGCGTTGCCGTCTTGCCAGTACCGATTGCCCAAACCGGCTCATACGCCAACACCAGCTGCTCTCGCTCCTGAACCGTCAATTCAGATAGCACGGCTAACACCTGAGCATGAACAATCTCTTCAGCCTGACCACTTTCTCTCTGCTCTAGCGTTTCGCCGACACAGAGAACCGGCTTTATATCAGCCGCTAAAAGCCGCCTAACCTTGGCAAGCACTTGAGCATCATCTTCTGCAAATAATGCCCTGCGCTCTGAGTGACCCACCAGACAAAAACCACAACCCAGCTCACTCAACATCGCTGCGGAACTTTCGCCGGTATAAGCGCCTTTGTCCCACATTGCCACATTCTGTGCCGCCAACTTGAGGCTTGACCCACTCATCGCAGCTGCCATACTGCCCAACAAAGGCATCGGAGGCGCAATAATGACGGTTACCGAATCGGCGGCGGACTGAGTGTTTTCTTGCAGCGCACTGACGTAGTCGGTAATGCCGGCCACAGAGCCGTTCATCTTCCAATTTCCCGCTACTATTTTGTGCCGCATTGTTTCACCCAGGCCTCAGAAGGGCGCAAATACTAACTGAGTTGCGCAGCGCTTACAAGAGCTGCTTTTGCTTTTTCTTCAGCTCGTTAACCGACCGTCTCGGAGACGACGCCTACCAGCTCATTGACGACGTCTTCGACGAGTGCCGAATCCTGCCCTTCGGCCATCACACGAATCAAAGGCTCAGTGCCCGAAGCGCGCAACAATACTCGACCAGAACCTTCAAAGCGCGCTTCCTGCTTACTTACCGCATCAACGATAGGTGTGTGCGCCAGGGGGTCTGTTTTTTCTTTGATACGGACGTTTCTCAACACCTGAGGAAGCTTGGTCATGCCACGTTTGAGATCAGCAAGCGACTTGCCTTCGTCCCACAGGGCTATCAATACCTGCAAGGCAGAAACAATAGCATCTCCGGTACTGGCCTTATCGAAACACACGATATGCCCTGAGCCCTCGCCGCCCAACTGCCAGTTGCGCTGCTTAAGCTGCTCCATCACATAGCGGTCGCCAACCTTTGCCCGCACGAAGGGAACGCCGAGTTTTTCAAAAGCCAGTTCAGCGCCAAAATTGGTCATTTGCGTACCCACCACGCCCCCAGCCAGACGACCAGTACGGTGACGATCGCGAGCAATGATGTAGAGTAGCTCATCGCCATCAACTACCTCACCATCGCCGTCCACCATAATCACCCGGTCGCCATCACCATCGAACGCGACACCAAGGTCGGCACCCCGCTCTTTTACCGCCTCAACGAGCTTTTGTGGCGCAGTAGAACCTACACCCTCATTGATATTCAATCCGTCGGGAGATACACCGATGGCAGACACATCAGCACCTAGCTCGCGAAACACGTAGGGTGCCACCTGGTAAGTCGCGCCATGGGCACAGTCGAGGACAATTTTCAGACCGTCCAGCGACATAGCCGAAGGAATCGTGCTTTTGCAAAACTCAACGTAGCGCCCTACTGCATCGTCGATGCGCTTGGCCTTACCCAGCTTATCGGGCGCAACCAGCTCGATATCCTTATCTAGCCACTCTTCAATTTCGAGTTCCACATCATCATCGAGCTTTAAACCTTGAGCTGAGAAAAATTTAATACCGTTATCCTGATAGGGGTTATGAGAGGCGGATATAACAATCCCTGCATTGGCGCGATAGGTACGCGTCAAATACGCCACGGCCGGTGTTGGCATGGGCCCCAACAAACGAATATCGACGCCCGCCGCCGACAAACCTGCCTCTAGCGCCGACTCAAACAAATAACCGGATATACGGGTATCCTTACCGATGATGACCCGGTTACGACCGCCATTTTTCTTGAATACCTGACCGCAGGCCCAACCCAACTTAAGCATAAACTCGGGCGTAATTGCACCTTCACCGAGGCGCCCTCTAATTCCGTCTGTCCCAAAGTACTTTCGTGCCACTTTATTTGCTCCTTACCTGCAGGCCTAGGCTACCTGCTAATCCTCTAGCTGACGCAGCGCATTAATCAGCTTCGCTGCATCCATCGTTTCATTCACATCATGTACGCGCAAAATACTTGCGCCTTTTTGAGCCGCGAGACTGGCCCCCACCACACTGGCCACCATGCGCTGATCTACCGGCTTGTCGAGCAATGCGCCAAACATGGACTTTCTCGACACTCCTGCCAGCAAGGGGTAACCCAAACTTAAAAACTCATCAAAGCGATGCAGCATAAGCAGGTTGTGCTCCAGGGTTTTACCAAAGCCAAAGCCGGGGTCCAGTATTATTCTGCCCGCATCGACACCCGCTTGTTGCAACACCTCACAACGGGCCTGCAAGAACGCACTCACATCACCCATTAACTCAGCATAGCTCGGATTTTGCTGCATGGTATCTGGCTCACCTTGCATATGCATCACACACAAGGCAACCCCCTCGCTCTCTGCAATGGCCGCTACCGCTCCCTCCCGACGAAAGCCCCGCACATCATTGATCAACCCGGCACCCAGCGCGACCGCCTCACGCATTAAAACCGGATTACTGGTATCGACAGAGACACAAGCACCCAACTTATTCACCAACGCTTCCACAACCGGGCAGACACGGGCTATTTCCTCATTACTACTTACGGATTTCGCCCCGGGCCGCGTTGACTCGCCCCCCACATCAATAATCGCCGCCCCGGCGACCAACATAGCTTCGGCCTGTTTGAGCGCAGCATCGAACGTATTAAAACGCCCTCCGTCGGAAAATGAATCCGGGGTCACATTCAACACTCCCATTACATGCACTTTTGTGAGGTCGAGTGCATGCCCCCCCATGGTTACATGCTTAAAGGAGTCAGGAAATACAGGGTTGACTGCGGACAAGGTAGGAATCTTCCATACTTACAAATAAAAAAGGTGCAGCATATGCTGCACCTCTGCCTAAGCGACTTTAGTGCTCCTTGGCGGGACCACCCACCGAAGGCTCACTGCCCTCTTCGGGATTTTCTTTTGGCGTTTCGGCTTCATCTGAACTCGCCTCGGCACCACCTCCGGATTTGGGCCCAGAACCATCCCCTCCCCAGCCTTTCGGAGGACGTGGCGTTTTACCTTCCATAATGTCATCGATCTGTGGTGTGTCGATGGTCTCATACTTCATGAGCGCCTCGGCCATTGCATCGAGCTTGGAGCGATTCTCTTCAAGAATCTGCTTCGCCTTGGCATAGCAGCCATCGATTATGCTACGCACCTCTTCGTCGATACGACTCTGCGTGGTTGCCGAAACATGTGTCGCATGACCACCGGCCGATTTCCCCAGAAAGACCTCTTCCTGAGCTTCGTCGTACATGAGAGGCCCCAGCTTTTCAGACAAGCCCCACTTGGTCACCATATTGCGGGCGATCTCGGTGGCCCGCTGAATATCATTTGAAGCGCCCGTCGTCACACCATCGGGCCCCAATGTCATCTCTTCCGCAATACGACCACCGTAGAGCGAGCAGATATTGGAAATCAGGTGCTGCTTGCTCATGGAGTAGCGATCTTCTTCAGGCAGGAACATCGTGACACCCAGCGCCCGGCCTCGAGGAATAATACTCACTTTGTACACCGGATCATGCTCAGGCATAAGACGACCAACAATGGCGTGCCCGGCTTCGTGATAGGCAGTGTTGAGCTTTTCTTTCTCCGACATCACCATGGACTTGCGCTCGGCTCCCATCATGATTTTGTCTTTGGCCAGCTCGAATTCGATCATGGTCACAGTGCGCTTATTCGCACGTGCTGCGAACAAGGAGGCTTCGTTGACCAGGTTAGCCAGATCGGCACCGGAGAAACCGGGCGTACCACGTGCAATTACAGCGGGATCGACATCATCATCCAAAGGCACTTTTTTCATGTGCACTTTGAGGATTTGCTCACGCCCCAGAATATCGGGCAATCCAACGACTACCTGACGATCAAATCGACCGGGACGCAACAAGGCAGGGTCGAGGACATCAGGACGGTTAGTCGCTGCGATGACGATCACACCTTCGTTACCTTCAAAGCCGTCCATCTCAACCAGCAACTGGTTGAGTGTTTGCTCACGTTCATCGTGACCGCCCCCCAGGCCAGCACCACGATGGCGACCCACCGCATCGATCTCGTCGATAAAGATAATACAGGGCGACTGCTTCTTGGCTTGATCAAACATGTCACGTACACGCGAAGCACCCACACCCACAAACATTTCTACGAAGTCCGAACCAGAGATGGAGAAGAACGGCACTTTGGCCTCACCAGCAATGGCTTTGGCAAGTAACGTTTTACCGGTACCGGGCTGCCCTACCATCAATACGCCACGTGGAATTTTCCCGCCGAGACGCTGAAATTTACTGGGATCACGCAAAAACTCCACCAGCTCCTTAACGTCTTCTTTGGCTTCGTCTACGCCAGCGACATCGGCAAAGGTCGTTTTTATCTGGTCTTCGCTCATCAAACGGGCTTTACTCTTTCCGAAAGACATGGGGCCCTTGCCGCCACCGCCACCCTGCATTTGGCGCATGAAAAACATGAACACAGCAATAATCACCAGAATGGGGAACGAAGCAACCAGCAACTGGGTCCAGATACTCTGCTTCTCGGGCTCCTTACCAATCACACGCACATTATTGCTGATGAGGTCATCCATCAGCTTGGGATCTTCGACCATGGGGCGAATGGTCGAATAACGACGCCCATCGACGGTCTCGATGTCAAAGCTCAGGCCATCAATGACCACCTGTTTGACCTGGCCGCCCTGCACCAGCTCAATGAATTGCGAATAATCCATCTGCTGAGAATTCTGCTGAGGATTAAAGTTATTGAAAACGGTAAGCAAAACCGCAGCAATAACCAGCCACAGCACCAAATTCTTAACCATATCGTTCAAGGGACGCCCCTCTGTCTTATTAACTCAAAAACCATACGCATTTGCGTTTGGCTAACTATACATCCTGCGTTGCAAAACTGCCATTGAGCAAGCTTGGATACACCCTTACATTACGTCAAGGTATGACCACAGGATCACCAGACCAGGGAATCACCCCTTAAAACCCACACCCAGAAGATAAACCTCTCGAGAACGTGCGCGTGAAGCATCCGGTTTGCGCGTAATCACCTTCGTAAACTGACCTTTCATCTGAGCCATTAACTCATCAAAACCTTCACCTTGGAATACTTTGGCGAGAAAATTGCCACCTGGACGAAGCGTTTGCAGTGCCATATCCAGCGCCAATTCCACCAGATACATGGCGCGCGGAATATCTGCCGCGGCATTACCACTCATGTTGGGGGCCATATCTGAAATTACAAGGTCAACAGGCCCTTTCACTTCGGCCATGATCTGCTCAAAAACGGCATCTTCAGTAAAGTCGCCTTGTACAAAGGTGACATCG
Organism: Oleiphilaceae bacterium; assembly: GCA_041589495.1. GTDB lineage: Bacteria > Pseudomonadota > Gammaproteobacteria > Pseudomonadales > Oleiphilaceae > PZPK01. The sequence goes on from JBFHVM010000135.1 coordinate 6,093, forward strand.
GGCAAGGGATCCATGGGCAAAATATCACTGGCGATCACGGTACCACTCTCCCCCACCAGCTCTCCCGCCACCTGGGACCAACCACCCGGAGCCGCGCCCAGATCGATTACCGACATCCCAGGTTTGAAGAGCTTGTCTTTGTTATGTAACTCGAGCAGCTTATAGCTGGCGCGGGATCGATAGCCGTCTTCTTGAGACTTTTTTACATACTGATCATCAAAATGTTCTTTGAGCCAGCGGCCACTGGATTTGGATCGTGCCATAGTGATTCCGTAAGGGGATTAATTTTCGAACAACAAGAGTATTCACCGGAGGGGGCGATTGATAGAATAGGCGCCCGTTAATTCAGTTAGAGATTCAAAACACCATGAGCCTGAGTGCCGCAGAGAAAAAGCAGTATCGCGCCATCGCGCATCATCTCAACCCGATTATTATAGTCGGAGACAAGGGACTTGGAGAAGGCGTGATGGAAGAGCTGGATCGCGCCCTGAGCGACCATGAACTGATCAAGCTTAAAATCAACATCGGTGATCGCGATGATCGCCAGGTATTAACCTCGCAAATACTGGAACAGAGTGGCGCTGAACTGGTGCAAAGCATCGGTAAAGTACTGGTACTTCTGCGCCGCAACCCCAAGGCGCATCCACGCAAATCGAATTTATTGCGCAATTGATACTGCGACAAAAGGGCTCTGACCCCTTTATCATCGCAACAACCAAAAAGGGAGCAGTCGCTCCCTTTTTGGTTTACGCGGCCAGCACTTAGACGATATGCAACACTTCGTCGATTTCGTATTCGACAGTACCACTCGGCACGCGCACCGCAACCACATCACCCTCTTCCTTGCCGATGATGGCGCGAGCGATGGGTGAGGAGACGGAAATTTTACCGGCTTTAATGTCTGCCTCATCTTCACCCACGATGCAGTATTTCACTTCTTCTTCGGTATCGACATTGACCATGCTCACGGTGGTGCCAAAAATCACCTTACCCGTTGGCTCAATCTTGCTCACATCGATGATTTGAGCATTCGAAAGCTTACCTTCGATTTCCTGAATGCGGCCCTCGATAAAGCTCTGTTGCTCTCGCGCTGCGTGATACTCGGCGTTTTCTTTTAAATCGCCGTGCTCACGCGCTTCGGCGATCGCCTCAATCACTTTTGGACGCTCAACGGTTTTCAATTGAGCCAACTCTTCGCGCAGTGCTTTTTCACCCTGCACGGTCATGGGAATACGATTCATACTCATGGCTACTCGTTATCCTTTATCTTGTACTTAAGCGTGCAAATCCTGCAAACGACGCACTATCTCATTGGAACCAAACTGAATGGCACGTGCAATGGCCTCACCGCCAGCCAACGTTGTGGTGTACGCTACTTTTTTCTGCAGGGCCGACTGACGAATCTGTGCCGAATCTTTAATGGCCTGCCGCCCTTCCGTAGTGTTAATAATCAGATCAATCTCACCATTCTTTATGGCATCCACAATGTGTGGACGACCTTCCATCACCTTATTGATCTGCTCGATCTCGATGCCTTCTTCTTCGATGGCTCGTGCCGTACCACTGGTGGCAATCAGCGTAAAACCGGCTTCTTTCAGGCTGCGAGCGATACTCACTACACCTTCTTTATCCTGATCACGCACACTCAAGAAGGCCTTACCGGATTTCGGAAGCACTTCACCGGCCGCGATAGAACCCTTGGCAAAGGCTTCATCGAAGGTTTCGCCAATACCCATGACTTCGCCGGTCGACTTCATTTCAGGCCCCAGAATCGGATCTACCGCCGGGAACTTCTTGAAGGGGAAGACGGACTCTTTCACGCTGTAATGCTTGGGTACCACTTCTTCGGTGAAGTTGAGTTCTTCAAGTGATTTACCTGCCATGCAACGCGCAGCTACTTTGGCCAACGACACACCAATAGCCTTGGACACGAAAGGCACGGTACGTGAGGCACGTGGATTCACTTCGATGACGTAGATTTTGCCGTCCTGATAGGCCAGCTGTACGTTCATCAAACCCACGACACCCAGCTCGAGGGCCATGGCTTTTACCGCCTCTTTCATCTCGGCCTGCACATCGGCGGCCAGCGTGTAAGGCGGCAATGAACACGCCGAGTCACCAGAGTGAACACCAGCCTGCTCAATGTGCTGCATGATGGCACCAATCACAACCTCTTTGCCATCACAAACGGCGTCGATATCTACTTCAATGGCAGAATTCAGGAAGTGATCAAGCAGCACAGGACTGTCGTTAGAAACACTTACTGCTTCTTTAAAGTACTTGGTCAGCTCACTTTCTTTGTAAACGATCTCCATAGCACGACCACCCAGTACATAGGACGGACGCACAACCAGAGGATAACCGATTTCTTTCGCCGCACTGATGCCTTCTTCCAGACTACGAACGGTCGCATTAGCTGGCTGCAGCAGACCCAGACGCTCGATCATCTGCTGGAAGCGCTCACGATCTTCGGCACGGTCAATGGCATCAGGGCTGGTACCAATAATCGGCACACCCGCTTCTTCGAGACCTCGCGCCAACTTCAGTGGCGTCTGGCCACCGTAGTGGACAATCACGCCTTTTGGCTTCTCGAGATTGATGATTTCGAGCACGTCTTCAAGCGTAATCGACTCAAAATACAGACGATCAGAAGTATCGTAATCCGTAGACACCGTCTCCGGGTTACAGTTGATCATAATGGTCTCGTAACCGTCTTCACGCATGGCCAGAGCCGCATGCACACA
>JBFHVM010000136.1:0-8833 GCA_041589495.1 Oleiphilaceae bacterium
CAACTGAGCTATTCCCGCGTAAATTGATGTATTTTACTTGTCGTCACAAGCCGGCTTTTGCGCCGGTTTATCTGCAGTAGCGTGACCGCCGCTGCTGAAGTGGCGCATATATTAACGGATTCGATTTGGGTGTCAAGCAGTGAAATGCCAATAAATGTTTTTTTTATTCCTGCTCGGCAAACAGGTGCTCCCAGGAGGCCGTCAGGTACAAATGCATCGACCAGAGCGTGAGGCCTGCGGCGAGGTAGAGCAGTACGATTCCGCTCCAGAATACCCAACCAGCCGTGGCGCCTAACAACAGCAGAAATATCGCCCACATTTGTGCTGCGGTTTTTACCTTACCCACAAACGACACCGACACATTGTCGCGCTTGCCCCGTTCGGCCATCCATTCGCGCAATGCCGACACTACAATTTCGCGCCCGATAATAATTATGCCCGGCACGGTAAGCCATACGTTTTGGTAGTTTTCGATGATGACCACCAGGGAGATCGCCACCATGAGTTTGTCTGCCACCGGGTCGAGGAAGGCACCAAAGGGCGTAGTCTGATTCCATTTTCGGGCAAGATAGCCGTCGAGCCAATCGGTGAAGGCCGCCACGGCGAAGATGACAGCACTGGCTTTATGACTCCACTCAAAGGGCAAATAATAGGTAATCACAAACACCGGAATCAGTACGATGCGCGACAAAGTAAGTATATTTGGTAAATTCATGCGTGTTGTGTGATCCGCCCTACTCTCCGTGGAGAACCAGATAAATGTGTTCTGCCAGTGTCGGACTAATACCCGACACCTTGGCAATCTCTTCTACCGGAGCCGTTTTCATATTTTGCACACTGCCAAAGTACTTGAGCAGTTCGCGCCTTCGTTTGGGCCCAACGCCCTCTATGTTTTCGAGCAGGGACTGTTTGCGAGCTTTGTCGCGGCGCTGCCTGTGCCCGGTAATGGCAAAACGGTGCGCTTGATCCCGTATTTGCTGGATAAGGTGCAGACCCGGATGATCACCATCGCAATCAATCGTGCGCAGTGAACCGTCGGCCTGAGGTACCAGCAGGGTTTCGAAACCGGGTTTACGTGTGACCCCTTTGGCAATACCTACCAGGTTAAGGTGCGCCAAGTTTAACGTGTTCAGCACCTCAACGGCCAGATTAAGTTGCCCTTTTCCGCCATCGATAAACACGATATCGGGCCGCTTGTCGGGATTTTCCGGCAACTTGGTGTAGCGACGCGTAAGCACCTGCCGCATGGCCGCGTAATCATCACCGGGTTCTATGCCCTCGATATTGTAGGTGCGGTAATCGGACTTGAGCGGTCCCTGATCATTGAATACAACGCACGAACCAACCGTCTTTTCGCCATGACTGTGGCTGATATCAAAGCACTCCATACGCTTGGGGTGTTCGCTGATACCCAATAGCTTGCTCAGGGCATCCATGCGATGAAAAACATTTTCTTTATTGCTAAGAAAGGTTTTAAGCGCGTTATCCACATTGGTTTGGGCGAGTTTGAGCCACTGAGCCCGCGCGGCTTTCACGCGATGACTGAATTTGAGCTTACCACCCTGAATGGCCTCGAGCGCCCCATTGATCAGCTCTTTATTGCTGACCTCATTCGCCGTGACCAGCTCTTTAGGAATATCACGTGAGGCATTTTGGCCTACATAGTATTGCTCCAAAAAAGCGGCCATCAGTTCATCTTCTGGCAGTTCTAGCGGCAGTTTGGGGAAATAATTCTTGTGACCAAGGATGCGCCCTTTGCGCACAAACAGCATGGAAAAGGCTACCACACCCGGTCCGGTTTGCATGGCCACTACGTCCAGATCAACCGAGCCGCTCTCAACGGCCTGATTCTCCTGCACGTGCCGCAGGTGATCGATCTGATCGCGTAACTCGGCCGCTTTTTCAAACTCAAGCGCCTGCGCGGCCTGCTCCATTTCAGCCATTAACTCTCTAATCAACTCAGGATTTTTGCCTTGCAAGAACATCACAACATGATTGACGTCTTCGGCGTATTCTTCCTGCGAGACCAAACCGACGCAAGGCGCCTTGCAGCGCTTAATTTGGTATTGCAGACAGGGGCGGGATCGATTGCGATAAAAGCTCTCTTCGCACTGCCTTACTTTAAAGATCTTCTCAAGCAGGTTCATACTCTCCCGCACCGAAGCCGCGCTGGGGAAGGGACCAAAATAACGGCCGGTTTTACCTTTATTACGCACGCGTTTGAGTGATAAGGATGGGTACTCCTTATCACTGGCCAAATAAATGTAGGGGTAGCTTTTATCGTCGCGGAGCAGAATATTGTAGGGCGGTTTGAGACTCTTGATCAGGTTTTGTTCAAGAATGAGCGCCTCGGTCTCACTGTTGGTGATGGTGACCTGAATATCGGCTATCTTGCTTACCAGCGCACGCGTTTTGAGGCTGTGCCCCTGTTTAACAAAGTAGCTGGAAACACGGTTCTTAAGGTTTTTGGCTTTGCCCACATAGAGAATATCGCCCTGCGCATCAAACATGCGATACACCCCCGGTTTCCGGGGCATTTGCTTGAGGCGGGCGCTGTAATCAAAAAGCGAGTTGTCTGTTTGTTTGGAGCTATCTTGGGCCATCAACTTCGAGTAAACCGTTACGCACTGCCAGCAAGGTTAACTCAACATCGCTGTTAATATCGAGCTTCTCGAAGATACGGTAACGGTAACTGTTGACGGTTTTGGGGCTCAAACAGAGTTTATCGGAAATATCCTGCACCTTTTGGCAGTCCATAATCATGGTGGCAATCTGCAATTCCCGCTCCGAGAGACAATCAAAGGGCGAATCGTTTTTCTTGCCCAGCGCCATCGCCTGTGCAATATCCGGGCTGATATAACGCTGGCCTTCGGCAACCATTTTAATTGCACGAATCATTTCGGAGATATGACTGCTCTTGGAGATAAATGCCGACGCGCCCGCATTCATTACCCGATTGGGATAGGGGTCTTCGGTATAGGCTGATATCACCACCACGCGTGTGTTTTCGCTGCTGCGCTGTATGCGCTTCATGGCCTCAAGGCCGCCAATACCCGGCATCTTGAGATCCATAACCACGACATCGGGATTTACCGCCTTCGCGCGCTCCACAGCCTCTTCACCGGAACAGGCCTCGCCTAAAACTGTAATCGATCCATCGTCTTCCAGCATCCGCGCTATACCCGCGCGAATCAAATCGTGGTCATCGACCACCAGGACCTTAATCAAGGAGCGCCCCCTTGCTGCTACTCACTGCTGCTTGTTCTTAATTATTTCTGGCTTGTTGCATGACACCCTTTTTGGGCTTTCACCATCGGGCCAGCTCTTACACAAAGGTGTAAGTGGTTCGGCGGCCACCGGGCGACTTGACCGACTGGTCACACCGCAACGGTGGCGAATCATAGTCGCTTGTTATGCACTTTTCTGTGACTGCAATTCGAGTTTTTCACTAAAGCCTAATTGACGTAACCAATATTCGGCTTCGCGCTCACTGTAAACCACCGTATGATCGAAAGAATTTTTTCCTTTGAGCACCTCCTCAAACTGGTAGAGCAGGTAACTGGGGTTATTGTCACTCACTACAACGGCCAACGCGCGCAAGCCCTTTATGAATGACCAGGTTTGCAGGGCCCGAAAGGCCGCAATCTGCTCTTGCTCACCGATGAGCAGTTCGAGCTTGCTGATATTGAGCACACAAGCCCACTCGCGGGCAAAATACCGCCCAACCAGCTGCTTGTAGTCTTTGGTGAAGGCTGCCATTACATCGGCACCCCAAGAGCCACGCAGGTTTACGTACAGCGAATCGTGCGCAGGTTTTATGTCATAGGGTTGTTCTAACTTTGCCATGGTGCACTCCAGCTTACCAATATCGCCAAGGCACGCCCCGGATCTCCCCCACACAACCTGAAGACCTGAATACAAGGCAATTACTAAACTAGTAAAACAGTTTAATTCAGCCTGAGCAATTTTGCCTGGCGACTCGAAAATCAATTCTCTCTAAGCACCATTATTTCAATAACCCAACTTAATAACCCTGTCATCAGCCACTGTATTTAAAAACTTGCTGGTAAAAAGTTTACAAAACATAAAACACTGTATACATTTACAGATACTGTATATCGAAACAGACCTACCGCAAGAAGGGAGTCACCATGTCGAGCATTAAACTCACCAAGCGACAATCCGAAGTGCTGGCGCTTATTCGTCAACACGTTGAAGATACCGGATACCCGCCAACACGGGCAGAGATCGCGTCAACACTGGGTTTTCGCTCACCTAACGCGGCCGAGGACCATATTAAGGCACTAGCCAAAAAGGGCGCCATTGAGATCGTACCTGGCGCCAGTCGCGGTATTCGCCTACCCCACAACGACGAGCCCGAAGGGCTGCCGATTGTAGGCCAGGTGGCTGCCGGTGAGCCGATTCTGGGCGAACAGAACATCGAAGACTACTGTAGCCTTAAAGCCGATTTTTTTGCCCCATCTGCCGATTATCTGTTGCGAGTTAAAGGCATGAGTATGAAGGACATTGGTATTTTTGATGGAGACCTGCTCGCAGTGCATCGCACCGAACAGGCCCGCAATGGCCAGGTAGTGGTTGCACGGCTGGAAGACGAAGTTACCGTAAAGCGCTTTATTCAGAACAAACATATTGTTGAGCTACACGCCGAAAACGAAGAGTTTGAGCCCATAGTGGTAGACCTTCGGGAACAAGCACTGGCAATCGAAGGCCTGGCCGTTGGCGTTATCCGTAAGGAGGGATTGCAATAATGAAACAACTTTCAATGTATGACGATGCCCTACTGGAACACGATGTACAAGGTGTTCAAACGCCCGCGCCCTGCCGCATAACGACCCTGCCTGAGGCGTGCAGCGAAGCCTCGGCACCAAACAGCTCAGAGCTTGGGGCCAGAGCCAATGTGACAGAAATTATTCTCGCCAAAGGTAAGGCCGAAAATATTCAGATGCTGCTACCCATGCTAACACACCTCAATCAGGAAAAGCGCTGGCTGGCTTGGATTGACCCTCCCATGGAGCTATTACAGCAATGGCGCAATACACTGGCGGGTGAGTATGCCGAAGACCTGATGATATTGCGCTCATCCAAAACCACCACGGCTGCAGAGCTTAGCCGCCGTGCGCTGGCCGCAGGCACTTGTCATGCGGTCATTACCTGGACAGAGCAGCTGAGTAACCCTGAGCTGGAGTCGCTGGAAGAAGCCTCGGCCTTAGGTAACAGTCATGGCATCGTATTGCGCCTGCGTTAGAACCAGGCACACCAACATTGCGAAGCGTAAAGAGCGGCAGAATAAATGAAGTTATGAGGCCTAAAAGATAGGCCTAAAATCAGTAGGTAAACCGCTTTCAACGGGATACTCTGGCCGCTTCACACTTAGCGGCGCGAGAGTTGCAGCTTACAATTTTACCTGCCTAGTGTAAGGTGCGAGGGCCCTCGGCATGTTCTTCGGCGTCGACCATGGCCCTGGAAATGGAGCCCGCGGCCTGCACGCCCGCACCAATCATGGCCTTGGCGATGGCTGTTTGATGCTCTTTAAGATGTTCAGTGACTTCATCTGAGAAACGAATCACCACTAAGGGCTCGTCCTCGCTATCCATGCGTTGCAAAGCGTATTCGCCTTCTTCCAGTTCAACGATCTCCAAGAAAGAACTACTCATGTTATCACCTGTGTGCGGCCGCCCACGCAGCCGTATTTGTGTGTATCTTACTAAACTGACCAGGGCTACCACTCGGTCAAATGTGCCCGCACTTCGTTTATGTACGCTTTGAAGTCGGCGATGATCTGCTCGTGCGTCATGGTATCTGGCTCGGCATCGATTGATGCCATGGGTATCAAACCCGCACTGGCCTTAACATCCGCTTCGACATGCTGCACCTTAGCACGGCCAGTCTGTACCTGTTGGGGCCCGCGTAAAATGTGCGCTAACCAGCTAGATGGTGACGAACTGATATTTTTCAAGCGCTGCACTTCGGGATGCGACGCGCCCACCAGCGCTACCAACTCATCGAGACTGCGAATATTCTGCGCTGTCTGTCCTTTTGCAGACACCAGCAAGAACAGTTCGTTCAGCCAGGCAAGCCAAGCCTCATTGATACATAGCTGTATGGCGTTGTCGAGACTGCGTTGATGCTGCGATTGCTTTGCACGTAGCTGGGCTAGATCCTGTGCAAAAAATAGCTGGGCACTGGCCCGGGAGCCCTGGTCTGACATAAAAAGCCTCAATATTGCTCTGGTAGCGCCTTGCGCCTGAATTGCGGGCGATTATACCTCACTCCCCAATTAAATACGCGTAACAAGCAAACTGCATTTAAGCATGAGATAAACTTGATCAAGCCGTTAGTTTGAACTTTACTGAAATCAATAGCCTAAATAGATTCAACCCACCCGCTTTACCGGAACACCTTTATTTTATGACCACCCCTGTCCTCATATGTGATGACTCCAGTGTAGCGCGCAAGCAAATGGCTCGATCCCTGCCTGCCGACTGGGACATTGAAGTCTCTTTCGCCGGGAATGGTGAAGAAGCATTGCAAGCGATAAAAGAAGGCAAAGGCGACATTCTGTTTCTGGATCTCAATATGCCCGTAATGGACGGTTATGAGACACTCCAGAACATTGTGAGCATGGATTTGCCTACCATGACGATCGTGGTTTCGGGGGACATTCAACCCGAAGCCCACGCCCGAGTAAAAAAACTGGGCGCCATGGAGTTCATCAAAAAGCCCTGCGCTCCCGAAGCCCTTGCAGAGCTTTTGGAGCAGTTTGGCTTGTATCGTCCCGGTGCGACAGAACCCGACCAAACAGCGGAAAAAGCGGCACCTGCGGCGCCCGTGATGAAAGGCGATTCAGGTAAAATCGAATATCGCGACTGTATTCAGGAGATTTCGAACGTGGCAATGGGCCGGGCGGCCGACTTGTTGGCGCGTTTGCTGGATGTCTTCGTTAAACTGCCCATCCCCAACGTCAACGAACTCGAAGTAAGCGAATTGGAAATGGCACTTTCGCTTACCGAGCAGGAAGACACCTACTCGGCGGTGTGTCAGGGCTTTATTGGATCGGGCATTAGCGGCGAAGCACTGCTGATTTTCAATGACTCCAGTTTTTCGGACATGGCCCGCCTGCTCAATTACAAGGGCGAAATCGACCGTACGGTCGAGCTAGAGCTGATCATGGAGGTGGCAAGCATTCTCGTGGGCGCATGCATAAATGGCATTGCAGACCAGCTCGACATCAACTTTAGCCAGGGTCATCCGGTGGTGCTGGGCCAGCATGTTAAGGTGAGCAACCTCATCAAGGCCAACGCCAATCGCTGGAGCAAAACCTTGGCCATCGAAATCACTTACGAAATCGAAAATTACAGTATTAGCTGTGATTTACTCATGCTGTTTACAGAAGACTCTTTGGATAATCTCTATAAGCGTCTCGGGTACTTGATGAATTAAGCGTTATGGATCAATCAATCGATATAAAAGAATTCCATTGGTTAATGGACATGCTGCAGACCATCGATGTGGGTCTGGTAGTGCTCGATCGCAATTACAATATCGCCGTATGGAACAGTTTTATGGAAAGCCACAGTGGCCTCACGCCACTGCAGGTAAAAGACAAGAATGTCTTTGAAATATTCAAAGAATTACCCGAAGACTGGCTCAAGCATAAATCCAACTCGGTATTTATGCTGAAAAGCCGCTCCTTCATGACCTGGGAGCAGCGCCCTTACCTCTTCCGCTTTAAAAACTATCGTCCCATTACCGGCACTGAAGAGTTCATGTATCAGAACGTGACGATTTCGCCACTGGTATCGGTGAGCGGCGAGGTGGACCATATCGCCATCATTATTTACGATGTGACCGATATTGCCTCCAATCGAAAGGCCCTGTTACGTGCTAATGAAGAGCTTGAAAAGCTCAGTCGAACCGACAAGCTGACCCAACTGAACAATCGCGGCTATTGGGAAGAGTGTCTGACCAAAGAATTCAGTCTTTTTAACCGCTACAACACCACTACATCGGTCGTGATGTTCGACATTGATCACTTTAAAAAAGTGAACGATACCTATGGCCACCAGGCAGGCGACGAAGCCATCAAACTGGTTTCGGACGTATTGCGCAGCAATTTGCGTGAAACCGATATCGCCGGGCGCTACGGTGGTGAAGAATACGGTGTGATTCTTCCCAATACCGATGCCGAGGCGGCCATCGTGTTCTGTGAGCGTATTCGCAAACAGATAGAAGCCATGCACGTAGAACATGAAGGGCGCATTATTAAATTTACCATCAGCCTTGGCATCAGTCAGGCGAATAAAGAGATCCCCGACCACAAAACCTGGCTGGAACAGGCCGACCAGGCTCTGTACGCCTCTAAAGAAGGCGGCCGTAATCAGACCAACGTATTTGGCAGATACTAAGCGCCTGTATGCCGGGGTCATAGCACCCCGGCTTCTGGTCACCCATTTGGCAACGCTTTCACCTCCATAAAATTCCTGCTATGTTGCGCGACTTTGATCAACCAGCACCAGCGCAGGAATCCCATCATGCACATCTGCCATATTAATCTCGCATCAGGATTCAGCGGCGGTGAGCGGCAAACGCTAACTCTGATCAAACAACAGTTCTCAATGGGCTACCAACTCACAGTAGTGGCAAAAAAAGACAGTCCTTTTGCCCGCGAAATTGCCCGACTGAATTGCAGCCTTATTGAAACAACCCACTTTTTGCGCAGCCATAGCAAGCACATCACCCGGCAATGTACGGTAATGCACGTGCATGAAGGGCGCGCCGTCTATTGGGCCTTAATTCAGCATTTGCTCACAGG
>JBFHVM010000137.1:0-8779 GCA_041589495.1 Oleiphilaceae bacterium
AAAGAGGAAGAAAAATCGGTGAGACTGATTTTTTCAATACCTCCGTTATATGGGTTTCCGCCACTTTGGTAGTAATACCCCATACCGGTGACGTAAAGATCATTACCAACGATGTCTACATCCCAGGGGTTAACAATTGATAACGCCATACCATTTCCGTTTGCAGGGTTACCGTCGATATCGATTTCTGTATCCGTTGCCACATCTATAACTGCCAAATAGGCCGTACCGTACGAGTAATCGCTTTGCAATGCCTGCATTACGACATAAAGATTACCATTGTGCAGGACTGCGGAAGATGCATTCGGGCTAGCATCAATATCGTAGGCGCTTAAGTCGATTTCTCCGGTTTTAAAACCACTTGCATTACCCGGATCTACGCTGGGATTAACTACCCAAATTTCCGGCTGACCGTAGCGTATCAAATATGCCTTCTGGCCACTCACAAAAACCATTTGATATGGATTTGAACTAGTATCACCAGCATCATCCTTGGTAGAGTACTGCCAATCTAGCAAGCTTGGCGTATCAAAGGCATAACGGCTAACGTTGTCGATACCAAAGCGCCCAATCCGGAAAAAATGATCTCCAAATGTAGCTACTCGTATATCAGATTCCGCCGACGGAGCATAATTATCTAAGAGGTCATAAGGCGCTTGTGCATTAGCCAAAGCAATTTCACTGGCACTAAAGTCTGCTGCGACGCCTGCAATGACCGCTTGATACTGAGCGTCAATTGTCCCCGTCTGCGGAGTGTTACTATCGGTACATGCTGCTAGCGTCAAACCTGCAAGGCATAGTGTTGCCACTCGCGACAAAAGTCCATTCGTGTTCATAAAGATTCCTCTATCCTGTTCAGTTATTTATTGCAATGTTAAAAATGTCTCGAGTACGAGATAAACGCTCTTCTGCCCGGAGCTATAAAACTGTTGTATAATTCAGAAGGGTCATCTGCGAGATTCTCTATCGATAGTTCAAGCGAATGTTTATTCACACTCCACTTCGCTAAAAAATTAAACTCGTTCAAGTCTCTTATAGCTTCGTTTCCAATGCGATCATAAAATCCCCCTGAACGGTGCACGTATTCCAAAGTGCAGCGCATGCCACCCAGCTTTCTTGTCAATGATAAATAGCTTTCAAAGGTTGCGATTCCGGGTAATTTAAAACCGGAAAATGTTGTGTCGGAAGTATCTTCAGCGCGTTGGGACGTTGCTTTAAGTGAGACACTCGATAGCGCCGAAATACTGTAATCCAATTCCAGCTCTACTCCATAGATCTCCGCTTGACCAACATTTTCCGCCTCTCCAACTCCAATACTGCTGTAAACCGTAACAATTGCATCATCCAATCGCCGGTAAAATCCTGTCGCAGCGGCTCTCAAACTGTTTGTGGCGAAGGCGATTCCCAAGTCCGTATTCCACGCGGTCTCGGGCTTAAGCTCTTCATTACCTGTAGAAAAGCCACGATCTCCAAACAATTCAAACAATGCAGGAAGCCTTACGTCTCGAGATATATTGGATCTCAACTGCCAAGCCGGCGACCATTCCCACATTAAACCCGCCTGAAAACCGGGATACCAATCATTCAGTGATTCACTACCCGATTCATCAACATCGTCCGCTATGTGAAATATGCGGATCGCCGTGTTAGTCAACCAGTCACCATCCTGTGAAGCCCATTCATCCTGCACGCCAATTAGAAACTGATCACGCGAGTATTCAACCTCTTCGTTTTGCGCCAAATCCTCATCGCGATAAACCTCGCTTTTCGCGTCAACGCTTATGCTGATGACATGCGAACCAATAGCTTGTGCAGAGTAAAAAGTAGCTCCACCGACAGTAGTACGAGAGTCGAAATCGTTAACACCATTTCCAATATTACTTTGCGGGTCAGAAAACTCTTCATTTTTGACAGCCGTATAAAGTTTCAAGCCCAATGAGTGGTTGCTCAGTAAATCGTGGTCAAACTTTAATTGTGCACTTGTGTGAGAAGTCTCTAATCGAGCATTATTTGTTGGTCGGTTTGCTCTGTCTGGAAGGTTTTTCTCTTTGTCTGCATGTTGGATGACGGCTTTTAACCGGGTTTCACTGCTAATGGGTTTTTCAAGCGTGAGCGTCAAGGTAGATTGTTGAAGTTCATTATTGTGTCGTCGATCAGAATAATCGTCAGTTGAATCGTCAGGGGTCGAGTTTTGGTTAACCGTTCGGAAATCTCCATCACTCGACAGCGTTTCTGCACTGATTGCGTATCGTAAAACCTCATCAGAAACAATATCTGATTCCGCCGCATAAGAGAATGCGAACGCTTGAGTTTCCCAACTTCCGGCTGATGCCTTGATCATGCCCAAAGGGTTAGCTGAGCTTTGGGTGCGAATATGAATCGAACCACCGATACCCGGCGCGCCTAATTGAACAGGAGTGCTTCCCCGATAAATTTCAATGTTTTCAACACCCTGAAGTGAGAATTGGCTTAGATCGACACTACCGCCAAATGCTCCGTTGACCAATACACCGTCAACGTAAATATTGACCTGCGAACTTGTAGAGCCTCGAATGCTAACCTCTGCATAACTACCGAGCCCGGAAATCTGCCTGACCTGCACTCCCGCTTCGTTCCGAAGCACATCTGCTACCGTCGCCACTTTCGTATCAAACTGGCTACGGGTAATGACCGTGACTCGGCCAGTTTGATACTGCGTATCAATGCTGTCTGCAGAGTTTTTTTCCGCGGCGACTATAACAGGTGCCATAGAAGACGAGCCCTCAGCCACACTGGCTAGCAAAGCCATACAAAAAATGACAAAAGATGTTACGCGTATGAGACCGCTATCATTTGGCTTGAGCACAACCCACCCGTTGATCAAAGCATATCAGGGCAAGCGAAGGGGAAAGTCTTTTACAAGCAGGGGAAATCTGCCTGGCATCGCCCTCCGCAATACCGGTTTATTGTTACAGGCCGGTCTCCGGGCTCATGAGCGATGCGTGACATCCAGACAAGGCCTTCCCGTGCGCGTGCACAGTGGCGGGGTGTTGTCTGTTGACTCAATTACCGTTGCGGGGGCAGCGTCGGAATAATCTGAATGGTTAGCAAGCAGAGGCACCGACTTCCCGTTTCATTCCTTTGGCGAATTGCCTTGGGAACACCTGGAACAGGCGGCACACTCTAGGGGCCGATGACATGCAAGTCAAGTTTTAGTTAGGACGGGACTAGCGAATAACGAAGCGAACGGGCACGCGGGTGTAACCAAGCACGGGAGACTGGTTTTGCCTTGCCGGCTCAAATTGCCACTCATCTCGAACTGTTGTCAGCGCAGCTTCATCCAGCACTTTAAAACCACTCGAAACCAGTATTTCAATGTCACGTGTGCGCCCATCAATATCAACCTCCACTCCCAACAGCACCTCACCTTGCCAACCGCGTCGTTGCGCGAGGCGAGGATATCGGGGATCTGGATTGTTTCTGGAACCTAGTTCATATGCCGGAGGAAGCGCAACATCAGTACTCTGAACAAGCGGCTCACTGACGGATTGCTCCGGGTCAGGCTGAACAGGCTCTGACGAATCTCGCGCTCCAGTATTAACCAAAGGGTTATCTGCGAGCGTTTCCTTTGCCTGAGCTACTTTGTAGCTTGAATTCTCTGATTCATCTGTCTTCTCTGGAGTGTCGACCTCGGCTAACTGCATACTGAATAGTTTGCGCGACTCTTTGGCATTGAGGAGTGGTCTGGGTTGGGATGGCGCCGAGTCTATTGGAACAATCTCTTCGGTAGTACCATCGCTTGCAGAAACGCGGGGCTCAAAATCTTCGGGTTCTGGTGAGGGTTTAGCTGAAACGTTGGCAGGGCGATTTTGAACAGCTTCCTGCGAATGAGAAATCGCCAACGTAAAGCTTTGTCTGGCAATCTGTGGCGCCGATTGTTGCCACCATTCGGGTATAAATAGTGCAGCATGCGCCACACCCGACACCACCAATGCCAAGGCGAACATGCGCAAAGACAAGCCCGAAGCGGGTCGGTATGTTTTGGCGCCCATATCAGCCACCGTGGTCGTACTCCCCTCGTTATCGCGGCGCACTATACCTCATGTGTCAAAATTTGCACAATGCAGAATGCGGTTATTTTTTGCCTTTGGCGCCGTCACGCAACGCACGCTTTTTAAGCGCAGATAATTTTTTTATTTCGCACTCACGGCGTGATGCCGCCACACGATCGCTGTGCGGTTCACGATACACCACGCGGACGGGTTCGCGCCCCCCAAAATAGCGCGCCCCCTTGGTAGAACGCCCCTCGTATCGAGCTAGATGTTCACCAAAGCGACGATCAACATCGGTGGTGATTCCCGTATAAAGCGCACCACAGCGGGTTTCGACCATATATACATACCAGCCGGTCGAAGAGTTATTTGTTGACTCAGTCCTATCTTGCATAAGAGAGAGATTACCATATCAACTATGACCAATGGTCATAATAATCAGTATCTTAGCTTCCACCAAGAACGAAAATAAAAGAATATAGCTTAGAACAAAAAAGTTTATTTTCCGGTCAGTTATTGGGTGATTTTCGTACAACACCAGAGTAGTATTCGACGTCCGCACAGGAAAAAGGACGTGTAATCATGGAACTAGAAAAACAACAAAACCGCGTTGAACGCCAGCAAGCGGTACTTGCCAGCAAGCGAGAGCAGGAAGACCACGCAATAGTAACCACGGATGCAAGCGATGAGGACAGAAAGTGGGAAATGTCTTCGTTCGATGCATTGCGCGTAAACTATCTGGACTCGCACCTCACATCAGTGCGAACCAAGTGCCTTGTCTAAAGGGGCACCCAGCCGAATAGCATCTAGCTAGCTCTTGAGGAGCCCACCAAGCTCCACCTATAATGCTGCGTCATTTCATTGAAGTAACGAGACGCAGCATGTCACAAGCTCCCAGCAATTTGTCCCCTTCACAACGCGAACTGTATAATCGTCTGTTCTGGCATAGCCGCCGAGGTATGTTGGAACTGGATGTCTTGTTGGTTCCATTTCTGCAGGAAGCTTACTTTGATCTCCCTGAAGAAGATCAGCAACGATACCAGCGCCTGCTCGACTGCGAAGATCAGGACATGTTCAACTGGTTTATGCAAAAATCCAAGCCAGAAGATGCCGACCTGGCTCGCATTGTAAAAATCATACTTGATCGTGTTCAGCCCGATTGATTTACATTTACGCCCCTCGTGGCTAACTGCATTCCTGTTTATTGCTCCTGCGCTCTGCGCCATTGCGATTATGGCGCAGACGAAGCTGCCGCTTAGCTACGTTCTCCTGTTTGGGTTAATTTTCGCAACAGTCGCCGGTTGGCATGCTCTCAAGTACGGCATGTTGTGGAGTCGCCATAGCATTAAAAGACTGAATATCCGGGCCGACGCTATCCAGGTCACCGAAAACAGCGGCAAACAATGGCGTGGAGAGCTGCTCAATACAAGTCACTTCGCTTATGGTCTGTATTTTCTGCACTTGCGTCGCTGTGATGTTTTGGATGGGCAGCACACGACGCTCATGCTACACGCATTGGCGCTAACTAACCGCGATGACGCGCGCCGCTTGCGCGTTCACCTGCGATTCCGCAAACTAAGCGACAAGCGTGAACAATCTTCAGCTTAACAAGACCGTGAAGCAGCCCACCAAAGGAGATCCCATTGAGCACACCGCGTTATTTTGCTTTACCCTATACCCTGATTAGAGTCAGCGGCGAAGATGCTACCCGATTTTTGCAGGGGCAATGCTCTTGTGATGTCGAGGCCCTGGGTGAGCACGAAGTAAAATACGGCACCTGCAATACCGCCAAAGGCCGTATGGTGGCACTCTTTCGCATCCAGCGGGATGGCTCGGATTACCTCTTGCGCTTACATCAGAGCTTGGTGGATAAACTTCTACCGCACCTGTCCAAATACAAAGTGTTCTTCAAATGCGAACTGTCACTTGAAAAAAACCTTCAGTGCATTGGCATACTTCCCTCCGATGCGCTGGCCCCGGAGTTACCGGGTGATCATTGGCAAGCAATCGAAGGTGGTCGCTATGAAAGGTTACCGGGACAAGAGGGACTGTTAACTGCGCTACTCGAATTGGCGCCTCAACCAATAGAAGACAGCCCAGCCGAATGGTTGCATCAGGCAGCACTCGCAGGCTTACCGGAACTGTTTGAAGAGACCAGCGAACAATTCATTCTGCAACATCTCAATCTTCAAGAACTGGACGGCGTGAGTTTTAGCAAAGGCTGTTATACCGGGCAGGAAATCATCGCGCGCATGAAGTATCTGGGAAAACTGAAAAAGCGTATGTTTGTGCTTACGGGCAGTTTCGATTTGGAAAAAGGTCATTTACCCACCGCGGGCAACGCCATTTACGACGCCACAGGCAACAAAGCCGGCGAATTGGTTCAAATTCAGGGCAGCAATGAACTGGGTTGGGCCGTACAGGCAGTTTGCGATCTGTCTCTGGCCGATCAGCAAAAAACCTTATTCCTGGATAAGAACGGCACCAAAGGACTCGCGCTGCTGCGCTGAAAAAATGCCGGCTAACTTACGAAAAGCCAACAGCAATTTATGGCAAACCTGCTATAACTTATAGGATATAACTAAGCGCTTGATTGGCATGCTAGGGCGCTTCCCTGCGTGCATGTCAGAAGGCCAATATCTTACCGTGCATTCCCCTGCACGTTCCCCGAAACATTGTTGAGGCAACCATGTCAGAGCTTGGTCAAAAAATTAAGGCAGATATACTCGAAGCAATCGAAAACGACTCCATCGTATTGCCCACCCTGCCAGAAATTGCACTAAACGTACGCGAAATTACCGAAGATCCCGATTCCGGTCTAATGGATCTGATTGAGGTGATCAATAAAGATACAGCGCTGTCTGCGCGTATCCTCAAAGTGAGTAACAGTCCGCTATTCAGAGGCGCTAACGAAATCAACAACCTGAACATGGCCGTTAATCGCCTGGGTATGCAATACACCAGTAGTCTTGCCATGGGTCTCGCCATGGAGCAAATGTTCCAGGCAACCTCTGAGATGATTGACGTGCGCATGCGTGACGTTTGGAAGCGCAGCACCGAGGTAGCAGGCATCTGTAATGTGCTGGCGCGCCAGCATTCGCATCTGGCGCCCGGTCAAGCCACGCTTGCGGGGCTGGTTTATGCCATCGGCGCCTTGCCGGTTCTCAAGTATGTAGAAGACCACGACATTCAAATCAACAGCGTCATGCTCGACAACCTGCTGGACGAATTGCAACCAATTGTGGGTAAAAAAATTCTCGAGCACTGGGACTTCCCTGCCGAGCTGCGCGATGTTCCCAAAGAATGCGTCAACTTCACACGCAGCGCTGCAAAAGTGGACTATGCCGATCTGGTTATGGTAGGCATGCTACAGAGCTATCAGGGCAGTGAGCACCACTACACCCAGATGGACTGGAAGCATATTTCTGCCTTTGAACGCGTGGGCGTTGATCCTGATCCTGAAGCGGAACAAGATGAAGATCTAACCGCCGAAATGGAAGCGGCCATGGCATTGCTGAATGGGTAATGATTTGGGGTCTGACGTCAGAAGTCGGATGTCTGACGCCAAAAAGATTAGCGTGCCGCCCTACAGGGCGGCGCTTGGGTTTTAGCGTCTGACGTCCAGCGTCCGACGTCTGACTTACACCCGCCAATCAATCGCTTTTAGATTTTGCGACTGTAGATAGTGATTGGCCTGCGAAAAGTGTTTACAGCCTAAAAAACCGCGGTGGGCAGATAGAGGTGACGGGTGCGGCGCCTGCAGCACCAGGTGCTTGCTGCGATCCACAAACTGGCCTTTCTTTTGGGCGTAGCTGCCCCAAAGCATAAACACCAGCCCCTGACGCTGTTCGTTCAAGACCTGAATAATGCGATCGGTAAATTGCTCCCAACCCTTGCCCTGATGGGCGCCTGCGTTGGCCTGTTCTACGGTTAACACCGCATTGAGCAGCAATACGCCCTGCTCTGCCCATGAGGTCAAGCAACCATGCTGCGGAATACCAACACCTAGATCGCTGTGCAGCTCTTTGTAGATATTGACCAACGAAGGCGGCACTTTCACACCTGGCTGCACCGAAAAGCACAAGCCATGCGCCTGACCCGGGCCGTGATAGGGATCCTGCCCCAGCATCACCACCTTCACCGACTCGAAAGGCGTGGTATTAAGTGCATTGAAGATTTGCGGACCCGGCGGGTAAATTTGCTTCCCCGCCTGCTTCTCGGCAGCCAGAAATGCCCGTAGCTGCTGCATATAGGGCATCTCCAGTTGTTCGCCGATGCGACGCTGCCAGCTCTCGCAGAGCTGGCCCGGCTTGTCCGTGCCTGTCATGGCGTGATTAGCCTTGTGGCTTCATGTGGGGGAACAAGATGACATCACGAATGGACGGCGAGTCGGTAAACAGCATGACTAGGCGGTCGATACCAATGCCCTCACCTGCGGTGGGAGGCATACCGTGCTCCAGTGCATTGATGTAATCAGCATCAAAGTGCATCGCCTCATCATCACCGGCGTCTTTCTCTGCTACCTGCTTGAGGAAGCGCTGCTTCTGATCTTCGGCGTCATTCAGCTCCGAGAAGCCATTAGCCAGTTCGCGACCACCCACAAAGAATTCAAAACGGTCCGTCACAAAGGGGTTGTCGTCGTTACGACGCGCCAGAGGCGATACTTCCCAGGGGTAAGCCGTAATAAAGGTCGGTTGATCCAGCTGCTCTTCGGCCGTTGCTTCGAAGATTTCACAAAGGTATTTACC
>JBFHVM010000138.1:0-8707 GCA_041589495.1 Oleiphilaceae bacterium
CTGCGCAAAAACTTTGGGGGTCGCTGTTGCCCAAAATCACGGTAATTTGTTTGCTCACAATTATTTCCTTGTTCTATATGTTTATGCCGGGATTCGTCCGACCATGGCAATCCAACATCAAATAGTATTCCACAGTTAATTTACGTTGCTGCAGTCGGTTTTTAGAACGCTGCATGCAAGCACTGGAACCATCCGCTGTAGTGTGTTGCGAGCTTTACAAATCCTTACTTCTTTAACTTTCTGACCAATTGCTTAGAAAACATGAAATGCCTATGATGTCGGCGCGAATAATAACAAAGGAAATGGAATTGTATGCTTAACCCCATTACGGCCTATATGCAGTTCGTCACGCCTCACGAAGAAAACAGTGATCCCCAGGAGGCGATGCGCGAGAAAGCCGTCGCATTCTTTACTTTATTCGGCCTGTTGGCAGGCCTTTACAGCGGTATCAAATGGTACAAGCACGGCTTGTGGGAAGTGGCAGCGGGTGCATTGCTGCTCATACTGGGATCCTTAGCCTGTATGGCCATGGTGAAATTACGCGCCGCACCTTCGCTAGTGATCGCGAATATGTCGTTAGCGTCTATGACCAGTTTTATCTTTATACTCATCTACCAGCTGGGAGCGATTGAGTCCACTCACATCCTATGGGTCATCGGCGTGGTGATCTTTGCCTATCTGCTTACAGACAGTCGTTCGGCAAAATTCTGGTCGGCAGTGTCGCTGGTGTTTTTGTTCCTGCTAATCTGGGGAGACCGCAATGGATATACTTTTCCCCAACATGAGCTGGGCGCACACCAGGAAATGATCAATCAGTATTCGGGTTTTTTATTGCCCATGGCGCTGCTGTGGCTGGCCCAGGCCTACAGTATGCAGGTTCGAGCTGAAGCCATGCAGAAAGCACATAGTTCATTGATCGAGGCCAAAAAGTTATCGGAGCAATCGGCAGAAATGTCGCGTAATTTGAGTCAGGTTCTCGGGCAGGCAGGGTCCAATTCGGAGACCCTTCTCGAAGCCTCCAATCAGCTCAATAAAATCGTGGATATTATGCAGCAGCGCAGTCAGAGTATTTGCACCAGTGTCGAAGAACAGGCTGTTGCTAGCGTGCAAATTACCGACACGCTGACTTCAATGGCCAATGAAGTGGAGCACTCGAGTTCGGTTATGACCGAGATTCGGGATCGCACTTTGGCCAGTGAGCAGAATGTATCCCACAGTGCTCAGGCCATGACGCAGGCCAAGCAAAATATGGCGCGGGTAAAAGATAGTAACGAAGGAATATTTTCGGCCATGAGTGTGATCCGCGACATTGCCGATCAGACGAATTTGTTGGCGCTGAATGCCGCGATTGAGTCGGCGCGCGCCGGGGAGCATGGTCGCGGTTTTGCGGTGGTGGCCGATGAAGTGCGTAGTTTGTCGATCAAGAGCAACGAGTCGGCTGAAGAGATTCGGCAGCTTCTCGATACGGCGGGCAATGACGTGGTGAAAGGCAGTACGGCGGTCAATCAGGCGGGGGAGTTACTTGCAGAGGTAGAGCATTCGGCACAGGAAGTGACGCAACAGGTAAGCCGCATTGCTGAAGTGATGCAGGAGCAATCTTCGGATATAGTGAATATCGTCAATGCGAGTGAGAATGTAAAGCGCATTAGTCAGGACAACGCTGAGTTCGGACGAGCACTGTCTGAAGAGAGTGAGGCGCTCGCCGAGATTGCACAACAGCTCTCAGGTATGGCGCGGGCCATGCATGCACTGGTAAACGAAAAATAGCGGCGTTAAGGTGAGCGTATCTGACAGGCTAACACACCTGAATGGAGTAAAAGGAGGGCGAGATGCAATATCTTCATACCATGGTACGGGTGCGTGACCTTGATGCCTCACTAAATTTCTACTGCGAGCAACTGGGGCTGGTAGAAATAAGCCGTAAAGAAGTGGAAAAAGGCCGCTTTACGCTGGTTTTTCTTGCTGCGCCTCAAGATGAAGAGCGTGCGCGCAAAGACAAGGCCCCCATGATAGAGCTGACCTACAATTGGGAACCTGAGGACTACGATGGAGGCCGTAACTTTGGTCATCTTGCCTATCGTGTGGATGACATCTATGCGCTGTGCGAACGCCTGCAACAGGCTGGCGTGACCATCAATCGCCCGCCGAGAGATGGCCATATGGCCTTTGTTCGCTCTCCCGATGGGATTTCCATCGAATTGTTGCAAAAAGGGGATGCATTGCCCGCTAAAGAGCCTTGGATCTCAATGGAAAACACCGGTAGCTGGTAAGCAAGGGCGTGCGCTGGCTACCTCTGGTTTACCACGAAAACTATTCCTGCCCCTTCCCTGAACAGCATCGCTTTGTGATGAGCAAATTCACACGGCTGTTCGATTATGTTGCGGCGGAGGGCTTGATTGCCCCCGATGCCCGCAATCTGCATCGCCCCCACACCCAGTCAGTTGGCAGTCTTAGCGTCTGTCACGACGAAACATATTTACACGCGCTTAAAACCAATACAGTGGCGCCTTCCAGATGGCGCAGGGTGGGTTTGCCCTGGAGTGCGGCGCTTATAGAGCGTACCTTCACCGCACCGCAGGGTACTCTCCTTGCCGCACAACTGGCCCTGGAGGAAGGCATCGCCTGTCATTTGGCCGGCGGTACGCATCATGCGCACTTTGATTTTGGCTCGGGTTATTGCATGGTGAATGACCTGGCCTATGCTGCGCGCAGGCTAGTCGCGAACCATCAGGCTGAACGTGTGCTAATCTTCGACTGCGATGTGCATCAGGGTGATGGTACGGCTGCTATATTAAGTGACGATACGCAGGTATTTACCTGTTCTATTCACTGTGAAAAAAACTTCCCCTTTCGCAAGCAAAGCAGTGATTGTGATATTGGCTTGCCCTTGCATATGGGCGACCGGGAGTATCTTGACACGGTATACGAAGCGCTTGATGTATTGCTTACCCGAGTACAGCCTGATCTGGTTTTATATGATGCGGGCGTGGATGTTTGGCAGCACGACAGTCTGGGCAAACTGAATATTTCGTGGGACGGAATTCGCCAGCGAGACGAGAGCGTAATAAGAATGTGCGCCGAACGTTCCGTACCGGTGGCGACCGTCATTGGCGGGGGCTATGATATGGATCATGCCAGATTGGCACGTCGACATGGTATTGTGGTGCATGCAGCGCATAATGTATTGCAAGAGCTGGACGATCATTGACCGATTTGCGCGTTCTCTGGTCGAAGTCCGGGAGCAAGCCTTAAAGTGTGTAGGCTTCTATTAGTGCTTCAATACGACCGGTTTCCCTAAGTTTTGCAATGGCCTCGTTGAGCGGCCTGACAAGATCGGGGCGCGAACTGTGTATGCGCATTTTAAGGTCGGAAGATCCGATCCGTGCATGGGGTTTCAGCTGCGATGCAAATTTAGCGACTTCCGCGTTCTGCCGGATGACATAGCGGTATTCATATTCGTCAATAATGGCGCCGTCTACCCGCTGGTTGGCTACCAGCGAAAGTTGGGTAACATTATTGGGTACATCAAAGCGCTGGAATATTGAATCCAGCGGATAGCCATAGCCCAGAATGGTTGCAATGGCCAGCCCCCTCAAATCTTCTCCCTGTTTGATCTGATATTCGCTGTTTGGATGTGTGACGACCAGTTCATGCGTGCTAAGAACAATATCGGACCATAGTGTCGTACCGCCATCGTCGGTTGCTTTGCGCCACGCTTCGTTAACGCAGCACTCCACCACCAACTCTCCCTTGTCGAACAGGTATTGATTGCGTTTGACCGGATAAGGCTCGGCGGGAACGAGAGAAATACGCATGGCTTTATCAATTTCGCGCATGAGCACCCCTAGAATACCAACGGCCTCGCCCTCCTCGACAATCCAGTAAGGTTCCCAATTCACGCTGGGAACCGAGTAGAGGGCCTTGTGCGATTGGTCAGCGGTCGCCGAAAGCGCGACGAAGACGGAAACGACCAGCAAAAACAACATTGCGGGCATGGAAGTTCTCTTTGCGATGAATGAGCCTGCCTCAAGCTTAGTGCGAGACCTCAAAATTCGCTAACTCATGGACACAAGGTACCCTGCATTACGCAAGGAACGTAGCAACACGGCGCCCGGTATTCGGCAATCTAAACGCGCCTAGACCTTGTAGGCAGCGAGTGTTTGTTTAATATGTGAAGCGAGGCTGCCGAGACGTTGACTGCCTGCTTGAATGTGCTCGGCGTCTTCGTTGGTTTCGCTCGACAGGTCGCTGATGTTGTGAACATTCTGGTCAATCTCGGCAATGGTGCGGGACTGCTCCTCGGCCGTGCTGGAGATGAGGTGATTGATATCGCTGATGCCCTCAATCGCTGATTTGATCAGATCAAAGCTTTGCTGTACCGAGGTGGATAACTCAACAGCAGTGCTGGCACTTTGCTGACTTTGTTCAATGGCTTTAACCGCGTTGTCACTACCGTTTTGCAGACGATCGATAATATCCTGTATCTGTTGTGTGGATTGCTGGGTGCGTTGCGCCAGTGAACGTACCTCATCGGCCACTACGGCAAAGCCCCGGCCAGACTCGCCGGCCCTTGCGGCCTCTATGGCAGCGTTCAGAGCAAGCAGGTTGGTTTGTTCGGCGATATTTTCAATCACCTCAAGCACGCCGATGATTTCCTGACTATCGTCGCTGAGTTGGTCTATCACCTCGGCCGCCTGTGCGACATCATTGGCCAGGCCGTAGATATTCTGTTGGCTGTTGGCAATCACATTGGCACCATCTGCCGCCAATTGATTGGTGGCGCTCGCTTTATCCGCTGCAGACTGTACGTTGCCGACCGTTTCCTGGGCCGAAGCGGCCATTTCAGTAATCGCGCTGGCAGCCTGCTGTATCTCATGATGCTGTCCGGAGACTCGCTGGTTGGTGCGATCTGCTGTCCCAGCGAGCTGTCCGCTAGCCTCCAGCAAACTGTCTACGTGACCATTGAGCGCCGTAAACAGTTCTTGCAATCGGCTGGTGAACAGGTCGAACCAATGTCCGAGTTCGCCCAGTTCATCGTCTTGACGACGATTAATACGTTGGCGCAGGTCGCCCTCTCCCTCGGCAATGTCACGCAGCATGTCAACGGTTTGGCGTATGGGGCGGATAATGGTGAGTGCCAGCGTACTGCCGGCTACCAGTGCGAGTATTAAAGTAATCGCTAGTGCGGCCAGAATCAGGCCGAGGATATTGGCGCGCAAAGACGAGACCGAAGCCAGCGCCTCGTCCGTTGTGATTTCACTCAGAATAGCCCAATTGAGTCCGGGAATATCCAAGGCCTTGTAAGCTGAAAACACTTCCTGACCCAGATAGTTTTTGGTCCGTATAAATCCACTGTCACCTTGCATGGCAGAGGTGATGGCGGGGCTGTCGACGTTTTGTAAGCCAACGGCAGAGCCCCTCAGTTTCACCTTTGCGCGTTCTGTATCGCTCAGATCCTGCAGGCCCGCTACATAGGTTTCGGGGTCTTCGATCAGGTGGCGACTGTCGCTGCGCAGGCTACCGTCCGGGCCAACCAGATAGGTTTCTCCGCTTTTACCCAGACCGACTTCTTCCCACTTGCGGTAATGCGTCATCACCGCATTGATACGCTGCTCCGGCAATTGAAATACGAGTGCGCCAATGGCATTGCCTTCCTTGTTATAAACCGCTGTCGACATAAACTGTGCAGGCTGGTCAAAATGGGGGCGGTAGGGAGCGACATCAGTGATGACTACTTGTTCTTGCCTCGCGTCTCGGGTTGCTCTAAACGCTTCTCCCAGAGGGGAATTTGCAAAAGGACCATCAATCAGTGAAGAGGCAAAATCAATACGTTTACTCACGGAGTAAACAACGGTTCCGGTTTCAAACTCAATCAGCAGAATATCCTGTAATCCAAATTCCCGGGCAAACTTGCGAAAGCTGGGGTGGTGGTAGGCATGGGTGCCATCATAGGTACTGTCGTAAACGGATCGATCCTGCTGGTATTTTTCGCCTGGTGCATGGGGATTGGCCGCGAGGTAGGCATACTGTATGGCGATATTGCTTTCAGGCAAGGCGTTTAGCCAGTCCTGTACCTCGTTGGTGATTGCCGAGTCGGGATTGAGGGCTCCGTATGCCGGAGCAAAGGTGTCGCGATAATAATCCGCCAATCCGTTTTTCTGATCCTCTGGTGGAACCTGGCGACGCATGTACATGCGATGGCGGCCAAAGCTGCGTGATAGATCTTCCAGTGCAGTAATGGCGCTGTTGGTACCGGCATAGGTGATGAGCTGTCGTTGTAATGTAGAGAAGTAGTTTTCTATGTTCACCGCCGTTGCATCGCGAATTGAAATCAGCTGGTTTTTTACCTGATTCTCGAGGGCGCTCTGGCTCGATTGTAGAGCGCCGTAACCAATCACCAGAGCGGTGAAAAGTGTGGGAATGATTGCCAGCAGAGAGGTTCCGAGCAGGAGTTTATGTTTTATTTTCATTATTTTTGTCCATGGCCAAGTGCAACCTAGTTCATCTGCCGCGCGTCGCTGCAAAGTGGTGAATTTGTTGTGGCTTTCTTAATACTAGCAAGGCCTTGTCCGTTCACAAGGTGCGCATTGCACACTGTGCATGGGGCGAGAGGCTGGCAGCGGGCTACAAAAGAATTAGAAAAGTAAACGTTTGGCCATACAGAATAGTCTCAGCATGCGCTATCCTGTATGCAGTTTGAGTGAGCATTCGTGAGGCATTCATGTCGCAACCGACAATATTATGCGTTGATGATGACATCACCATTCTGATGAGTCTCAAAGCGCAGCTTAAGTATTGTTTTGGTAGTCGCTTTCACTACGAGATAGCCGAGAGCGCCAGCGAAGCATGGGAAGTAATAGAAGAACTGGAGCGGCGCGGTGACCCTCTGGTGGTGGTCATTTCGGATTGGCTCATGCCCGAAGTTCGGGGCGATGAGTTTTTGATCGGTGTCCACAAACGTTATCCCGAGACCATCAAACTGATGTTAACCGGGCACGCCGAAGAGTCGGCTGTACAACGTGCGCATGAAGAGGCGAACCTGACCGCCTGCCTGAACAAACCCTGGCAAAAGGACGAGCTTGTAAAACAGATTAGTCAAGCATTGGAGGCATAGTGACTAAACCCGTTATACTTTGCGTGGATGATGAACGCATTATTCTCGACGCATTACGCACACAATTGCAGCATGCTCTGCAAGGCCAATATCGAATCGAACTGGCCGAATCGGGCGAAGAAGCCCTCGAAATTATCGAAGAATTAGAACAGCGCAAGGTCAGTCTGCCACTAGTGATAGTGGACCAGATGATGAACGGCATGTCTGGCGATGCCTTGTTGGTGCACATTAAAGAACGCCTTCCCGATACCCTGAGTATTATGCTGACAGGTCAGGCGTCGGCCGAGGCGGTGGGCCGGGCGGTTAACAAAGCAGGGTTATTTCGTTATCTCTCCAAGCCCTGGCAGGAAAATGATTTGCTAATGACCGTGCGGGCTGCCATGGATACCGCATGGCAGCGGGAGCTGGTAAAAAGGCAGACTGCCTATCAGAAAATTCTTAACGAAATACTGCAGCTGGGGTTACGGCGCGGTCGTTTGCGCGAACATATGGCACAGGCGCTGGCGCAGATTTTGACTGCTCCCGATTTAATCGGCGGTGGTGCCGGAGCGATTTATATAACCGGTGATGCCGTCCCAGGGGAACAAAACTCCGTGCAGCCGATGGCTGAACAGGGTGACCTCAAAGTGGCTCTTCCCGAGACGCCGGTTACTGAGTTTGAGGTCAAGGCTCTGGATAAGCGTGGAGAGCTCAGTGTTTACAGTATTCCCATCCTCGCCGATGGTCAGAATCGGGGATTATTGCAACTGCAGTGCAGGCGCGTATTGGAACACGAAGAGGGTTTTAAGGGATTTTGTCAGTCGGTGGCACATAGCCTTGCCGGGATGGTGCACATGGCCGGTTATTACGACGCTCTGGAGGCCGAAGTGGCTGCCCGCACCGATGAATTACATGACGCACTGCGTCGCCAGGCGCGGCAGAACGAATCACTGCAAAGTCTCAATCGTGAGCTCGAATACTATGCCACTACCGATGAATTGACCGGCCTGTGCAATCGCCGCTGTTTTTTTGAACGGGCAGATAAGGAAGTTGCGCGAGCTGTGCGTTATGATCACGCCACCGTTTTGGCCATGCTTGATGTGGACCATTTCAAAGAGGTAAATGATCGCTATGGGCATCAGGTGGGTGATGAGGTATTGCGCGCCGTAGCTCGGATTGTGCGGGACAACATTCGCAGTCACGATATCGTTGGGCGGGTTGGTGGAGAGGAATTTGCCATCGTGATGCCCGAAACCACCGCGACTGAAGGGCGTGAATTGTGCGAACGCCTGCGTCGTGCCGTTTCCCGTGCCGAAATACAGGCGTTGGGGCAACTAGTGTCGGTCACTGTAAGTATGGGCTTAAGCGCCATTGGTGAAATGGAACGGGGTGTGAGTGGCGCCATGTTACGCGCCGATCAGGCCTTGTATGACGCCAAGCACAAAGGAAGAGATCAGATTGCTACCGCATAAAATCGGTAACGGTGGCGACCAGAACATGGAATAACAATGGGAATTCGTGCGAAACTGTTGCTGATCATTGCCAGTTTCATCGCCGTTATCGTCGGCATTCATACCTACTTGCAGTTAGCCTTACAGAGCGTGGCTTTTGAAG
>JBFHVM010000139.1:0-8584 GCA_041589495.1 Oleiphilaceae bacterium
CACATGCGCCAAATCCACGTGCACGGATTGAATACCGGCGATGCGCAGGGTTTCTAACATCAGCGACACAATCTCCACATCCGCAGCAGCGCTCTGCTCGCCGAAGAGTTCACAACCAATTTGCATGGGGCTGCGATTGGTGAGCATATGTGCCGGACGGGTATGCAAAACCGTATCAACGTAGCAAAGACGATTCACCTGATCGCTCTTCAGCAGATGGGAATCGATACGCGCCGCCTGTGGCGTAATATCCGCACGCACGCCCATCATGCGACCGGTGAGTTGGTCAGTGACCTTGAAGGTTTGTAGATCAAGATTGTTACCGGTACCCGTTAGCAGTGAATCGAGAAACTCGATTAAAGGTGGCGTGACCAGTTCGTAGCCGAAGCTGGCGTAGCAATCGAGCATGGCGCGACGCAGATGTTCGACGGACCACGCTTCCGGAGGCAATAGTTCATCCACACCATCGGGCAGTAACCAGCGATTGGACACAGTCATACAGTCTTATCCACCTTGCTTTTTCTTGCTACAGGAAAAGTTTAGAAATCTCTTAGCGTACGAAACTCAACAGAATGAGTCCCGCAACCATGCTGGCTAAACCGGCAAAGCGCATACTGCGATCATCCATTTGTGATAATCGTTGTACTGCATCGCGCCAACGGCCCGGATACAAAAAAGGAATGATGCCTTCAATAATCAGCATCAAGCAAAACGCCGTGAGCAGTTCCTGCCACATTTTGCCTCTCCTTTGCCTGATCCAATCAAACCCGATTCACGCGTGCTCGGTTTATTGGGAACACTCTCAGGCCCCAGCCCAGCCAAAGGTTCGCGATTTTAACGCTTTACACTCGATAAAAAAACCGCTTTTTGTAATTAAGCGTTGCTCGAACTAGATAAAGGCAGCCCGCAAATAAAAAGGGCCGGATAAACCGGCCCTTTCGCTTGCGGTACCAACCTTATTGAAGCTTTTGTTTGCCCATGTAGCGGAAGAAGTCACTATCGGGTTGCAGCAACAAGATGTCTTCCTTGCTTTGGAAAGTATCCTGATAAGCCCTGAGACTGCGCGTGAAGGAGTAAAATTCGCGATCTCGGTTAAACGCTTCAGCATAGACCGATGCTGCAATAGCGTCCCCTTCACCACGAATGGTTTCTGCATCACGATAGGCTTCGGCCACGATGATCGTTTTCTGACGGTCAGCGTCGGCACGAATACCTTCTGCGAGCTCTTTACCCTGTGAACGCGTCTCGCGGGCTTCTCGCTCACGCTCTGTCGACATACGACGATACACGTTCTTACTCAGGTCTTCCGGCAGGTCGATCCCCTTAACACGTACGTCCATCACACGAATACCAAACTCGGGCAGGGTCTGCTCGTTCAGCTTGGCGGTAATATCCGCCATCAACTGATCTCGTTCACCTGATACCACCTCGGTCAGGCTGCGTGCAGCAAACTCGTCACGCAGCCCCTTGTTGGTAGAGTTGGACAGCAGCGTGGTGGCCTGCCAACGGTTACCCGCCGTTGCCTTGTAGTAGGCACGGACGTCCTCGATACGCCATTTGACGAAAGAATCTACGATAACAAACTTCTTACCTACGGTAAGAAAGCGCTCAGGACGGGAATCCAGGGTCAAAATTCGCGCATCGAATTTTTTGACGTTCTGAACCAGCGGCATCTTAAAGTGCAAACCCGGCTGAATGTCTGTTTCGACGATCTCACCAAATTGCAGCTTGATACCCACCTGGCGCTCATCAATCACATACAGGGATGACGAAGCAATGGCTAACACCACTAATACAATAATCAATGACAACATGGATGTTTTAGACATTAGCGACCCTCCCGCAGTGAAGAACGTGAATTCCGTGAGCGCAGTTCTTCGATCACCTGATCGGCGATATCAGAAACGCTTTGTTCATCAACCGGCCGAGCTGTGGTGCCCGAGGACGTAGTGTTAACGATTTTATCGAGAGGCAAATACATGATGTTATTGCCACCCTCTACGTCCATCAGCACTTTGCTGGAGTTTTTGTACACCTGCGTGATGGCATCGAGATATAAGCGCTCACGAGTCACTTCGGGCGCTTTTTTATACTCCACCAAAAGCTTCTTAAAGCGATCCGCTTCACCTTGTGCCTGTGCAATTACCTGCTCTTTATACGCATTGGCCTCTTCCATCATACGTTGTGCACGACCACGTGCTTCCGGCACAACCGTATTGGCATAAGCTTCGGCTTCGTTTACAAAACGCTCTTTATCGAGGTTCGCCTTCTGCACATCATCAAAGGCTGCCTGAACCGCTTGCGGTGCACGCGCTTCCTTCACGTTCACAATACTGACATTAATGCCCGTACTGTAACGGTTCATGTAGTCCTGTAGACGCGTTCTAACGTTTTGCGCCAACAAAGGTCGCCCATCGGTCATAATGGGGTTCAGGTTGGTACTTCCTACTTCATGACGCAGCGCCGATTCGGCCGAGTGACGTAAGGAAATTTCGGGTTCTTCTACGCGCAGTGCGAAAGCTACCGGATCGGCTACGGTGTACTGAACGTTTAGCTCGACTTCGACCACGTTTTCGTCTTGCGTAAGCATTTCCTGCCGAAGCTCGGCTTCACGTACGCTGGTGACGTTCACCGGAATCACTTTTTCAACCAGCGGAATAACGAAACGCAGACCGGGGTCCAGAGTTCGGTTGTATTCACCTAGCTGCAGGACAACGCCGCGCTGCTGTTCGTCGATGGTGTAAACAGATTTCCACACTAGGAAAATCGCCAGCAATACGACGACCAGCGAGACCACGCCGCCAGAGCCTTGACCGCCGGAACTACCCGAACCACCCTTGCCACTGGAGCTGCCGCCAAACAGCGCGTTGATCTTGTTCATCATTTGCTTGATGGCTTCGTCGAGGTCTGGTGGGCCCTGATTGCCGCCCCCTTTATTACCCCAAGGATCTTTATCGTTACGATTCCCACCCGGTTCGTTCCAGGCCATAAACTACCCCGTTGTATTTGCTTGCATACATAGTAGAGAGACGCGCATGCCAACGCCAATGGCGTTCGTCTGCGTGCATCCCGCCCTTTTGATCTACGCACAAGGCGCGGCGATAGTTCATCAAGTCTTGAAGCGAAACGAATCTTGATGACGCCAGGAGACAGTACGGAATGCGTGTCAGCTAGTTATTTTGCAGTTGAGCGCTGCACGGGCACAATAGTATTGCGCTTGCCGCAGGACAGCAAGGGAATTATCCAAATTGCCTTGCTAGTGGTTAGCGATGTAACGCGCCAATTCTGCCAAACCGTGTTTATATGGGGTTTTAGTTTGAAATCGCAAGTGGGCTCGCGTTTTAGCCATACTAATTTGATGGCGTGATCCGACCAGATTGAGCGCTTCACGAGTGATGGGTGGTCGGCGCTGGGCAGAGACCAGGCGGTATGCCCGTTCACCCACAACGGCCATGTAATGCGCAAGCGCTTTGGGAATCACTCTAGGTTCGGGCGCCCCGAATAAATCGGCTAAATCGCTCATGTATTGCTTCCAGGTAATGCCTTCTTCGTCGGCCGCGTTATAGATTTGCCCTCGTCCGTCCACAACGCGTGCAGCCAGCAGCAACACCTCAACCACATTATCCACATGGACCAGTCCGGCATCGAAGTTACCACCTGCAATGAGAACGGGCACACCACGAAGCAACTCTTCGCCTAATTGCTCAACCCAGGGGCGCGACCCTGAACCATACACATTGGCTGGTCGCACAATACGCACGTCGAGCCCCCTCTGCAGAAACTGCTGAGCCAAACGCTCCTGCGCCTGCTTGGATTCGCTGTAGGGTCCAAAGGTTTGCCCCAAAGGCAAAGCCTCATGACAAACACCTGCGTCAATCTGCTCACCGTAAACCACGATGCTGGATGCCAGCACAACGCGCAGTGATTCGTTTAACAGGGCTGACTCAAAACACTGCCGGGTACCCTCCACCGTGACGGCCCGATGCCGCTCCGACTTGCCCCAATCGCCAACCATCGCCGCAAGATGAATCAAAGTACCGCATTCTGTCACCGCTTGATCCAACACTCTTGGCCGCGAAATATCACCCTGCATCCACTTTAAACCTTTTGCCCCTTGTAGAGACTCCGGGCAAGCTGCCAAATCAAAGGCGACTACCTGCTTGCCATCGTCCAGCAGGCGATGCACCAATCGGCGACCAATAAAACCTGCCGCGCCAGTGACCAGCACGGGCTCCCTTAATTTTTGCAGTGCCGCCATACTATCGAGCCTCAGCTTTGCGACCATCCGCCGCATCACCGCGGCGTTGCGCCTGTTTCTGTAAACCTTTTTTTCCCAACTGTTCGCTCAATATGAAGGACAAAGCCGGTACCGCATTACCCAGTTTGGCCAACCAGCCGCGCGTCGCCGGCAGCATTAACTCGACAGGCCGCTTGTTAAGGACTTTGTTAAACACCGCCTCTTCGATGTCTTCAACGGTTAAGACGTCTCCACCAGAAAATGTCAGCGCGGCCTCTTCGTAGTCTTCCTGTAAATCGAGCATAGGGGTTTCGATGGCGTCCGGACAAATCGCGGTTACCGAGACACCCAATGGCTTTAGCTCCTGCGCCAGGGCGAGCGAGAAACCCCGCACGGCAAACTTCGAGGCACTATAAAGTGCGATACCCGGAATAGGCGCAATGCCCGCCAGCGAAGCGATATTGATGATATGCCCACGCCCCTGCTCCACCATGGTTTGGGCAGCCAGTTTGCTGCCATAGATAAGCCCTGAAACATTCACCTGCATGTGCCGTTCAATTTCGTCCCAGTCTGTTTGGTGTATGTAACCGGGCTTAAGGTAGCCAGCGACATTGCACAGTACGTCTACCTGCGCCCACTTACCCAACAAGTCCTGCCATAACCTTTGCCATTGGCTAAGTTTGCTGATATCGAGTTTGCGCAACCAAACCCGATCCGAGTTCCAGGCATCTTCTTTTGCTACCTGTTTAAGACCCGAGGCATTAATATCGGTTGCCAATACCCGATAGCCTTCGCGCAGAAAACGGCCCGTTAATTGTCGCCCAACACCGCTGGCACACCCGGTAATCACCACCACTTTGGTCATCTGCCCTGCTCCTTTTTTATTCTGTGTTTTTTAGTGTTGCACTTCACCAAATTGTAGCTCACCAAAACTAAAGGTTGGCTTTAATCCGGGAAAGCCCCAGTAAGCCGTTAGCTCCGAAGAGGGCACAAAATTATAAAACTGCGGATTATCTTTGGCTGGCCCGGCAATGGTTTTTTCTACCACCATGGAAATGTACTGATCCAGGGAATTCTCCAGCGTATTGCCGTTGAGTATGACCTCCATGCCGGTGGCATTGGCATAGTCACGCACACCGGGAATACAG
The DNA here is from genome assembly GCA_041589495.1 of Oleiphilaceae bacterium. Classification (GTDB taxonomy): domain Bacteria; phylum Pseudomonadota; class Gammaproteobacteria; order Pseudomonadales; family Oleiphilaceae; genus PZPK01. Next base: position 5,386 of record JBFHVM010000139.1, read on the forward strand.
GAATGCTGCGGCGCGTAGCTATCTGCCGCTACGCCATTCTCGCTGGACACGACAATGCCATCGGGCGTATGCGCCACCAGCGAATGATTGCCCTCGGTATGCCCCGGTGTTTGCACCAGAGCAAGGGACTTACCCAGTCGCACACTACCCTCAAGCAGCACCAGCTTGCTGGGGTCAATACCATCAATACCCGACGGGCAATACCACTCCTGCTGCTGGGGCAACAAACTCGTCGTGGAGCTCCACTCCTGTTGCATGATCAATAGCTTTGCATTGGGAAAGTATGCTTGTCGACCGTGACTGCCCAGCCATTTGCGAAGGTCCTGCGTGTGCAGGTGATCAAAGGAAATAAAATCCACATCAGCAGGCGTCAGGCCGCACTGTTCCAGCGCTTGTTCAACCGTATTTTCTACCGGAGCCAAAAACGAATTGACCAGCGGAGACAATACGCCGAACTTTTTGGTGAGCCGTTTAAAGTAAGGCGTTTCGGCGTTGGCTTCGAAATCGGAGGGCGAAAACAACAGGGTCTTGATACCTACATGGCTCTGATACTGAATCACAAACAAGCGATTCAGAATATGCATAAACGGAGACTTCACTTTATGCGCATTCAATAAGCCGTATTTGACCGGATACGGCGCCCGAATAAGATTAAAGCTTCTGAAAAAAAGCACTTGTTCATCGTCCAGTAACATCTGCTCCCTGAACACGCGTGCAGCCTGCCTAGCCTGTTCCAGCCGTTGCCGCGGCAAACACTGTTGTCGCGCCGTATCCAAATCTTTGATGGGCGCTATACCCAGTGCTTCGAGTGTTTGCGGTGAAGCCGGCCCTGGTAAAATTCGACCTTCGGCGGTGTGTACACGACTATTCATGACAGTATTCTCATGGTTGACTTAATTTAATTGAACCACCATTCATCTAAAATCGTCAAGTGTCTTGAAAGGGTTTGCGCACGGCCTCTAAATCAGCTTACTGAGTATCATATCGAGCTGTGCCTGCACGCATTCGTCGGCAGGAGCAGCTTGCGCCGGAATATCTCGCTCACTATCGAGTCGCTGGCTGACATAGGGCCACGCTGCAGACTGACTCATGAGAATGAGGCCATGCATGGCATTAATGCAGAACAAGAACTCCTGATCGAGATCGTCGATCTTGGCGTCCACAGATGATTTAAGAGCCTGAAAGTGTCGACGCACCAGGTTCACCACCGCCAATGCCGCTTTTAGCTCCTGACGCGCCAATGCCTCACGCTTGGTACCCAAATAATGGGTATACACCTTGGGCGGCATACTCACCAGCTTGTAGAGCACATAGTACTCCGTCGCATAGGCATAATAACTGGCGAGTAGCGCCCTGAAGGCATCACGTGGTTCGCGATGCAGAGACGCCGCTTTGTCCAGCGACAGGTAGAGGCCCTCAAAGTATTCAATCTCAAGGGTTAAAAAAAGATCGTCTTTGCTGGGGAAGAAATGATAAAGCTTGCCCACCGACATGCCGCATTGCTGCGCCAAGGCCTTCATAGTGAGCTGCTCAAAGCCCTGTTTTTTCAACATGGAAATTGCGGCTTCGATAATTTGTGGAACAACTGCTTGGGGATCGGGCTTGGGCCTGGCCATGACGCCTGCACTTTCCTTATCAACGAATCATTGTGGCGAAACCGCTAATCTAGCAGAATGCGGACTAAAGCTCACACCATGACGGGCCGCATTAGGAGATCGCAAAGAATGACACCAGAATGGCTGGAACTGATCAAACTCTGCAGCATACCCATCATTGCCGCGCTGGTTGGCTGGACCACAAACTGGCTGGCGATTCGCCTTACCTTTTATCCCCTTGAGTTTGTTGGCCTCAAACCCATCTTCGGCTGGCAAGGCATTATCCCCTCCAAAGCACGCCGAATGGCCGAGATTTGTGTCGATTCGACACTGAGCAAGCTGGGTACGGTCAGCGAAATCGTCGAAAAAATGAATCCGGACGTGATCGGCGAGCATCTGCTCAACAGCATTTCCCCTCGCGTCGAAGAACTGGTCGATGACATCATGCTGGCCCGCCATCGCACACTCTGGCAGAACCTGCCCAAAAGCGTCAAACAGGTCGTGTATCAGCGCATTGCCAACGAACTTCCCGACACCATTGAGGCTTTAGTAGACGACCTGAGCCCCAAAATCGAAGAACTGCTGGACCTTAAACACATGGTGGTCACCCAGCTGGAGCGGGATAAGTCTCTGCTTAATCGCTTATTTCTTGAATGTGGAGAGCGCGAGTTTGGCTTTATCGTAAAAAGCGGTCTGTGGTTTGGATTTTTATTTGGCTTACCGCAGCTTGCGCTATGGTACTTTTACCCCTCACCCTGGATTCTGCCTGCCTGTGGTTTTGCCGTAGGTTGGGCCACCAACTGGGTGGCGCTCAATATGATCTTCCGCCCCCTGCGTGCGCGCCGCATATTTGGTATTACCATTCACGGCCTGTTTCTGCAGCGGCAGGAGGAAGTTTCAAGTCAGTTTTGTAAACTGGTCACCAAAGAGATTCTCACCGTCGAAAAAGTCGCTCACGCCATGCTCACCGGCCCACAGGCGGCACGCACCCGCTCTCTGGTAGAAAAACACTTTGCCCAGCTGGTTGATGAAGCCGCCGGCGTTATTCGCCCGGTCGCGCAACTGGCCGTGGGCGCCGAAGGCTTTGCCAATCTCAAGCTGGATACCGGGCGCAAGGCGATCGATCTCTCAAGCGAGATGCTGAGTGACCCGCTGTTCAATGCCGAACGCTCTCAGGCCGTGCAAAAAATAATGGCAGAACGCATGCGCGCCCTGCCATCGGAAGAATTTCAGAACCTGTTAAGGCCCTGTTTTCAGGAAGATGAGATCAAACTGATCATCATCGGAGGTGTGTTGGGTGCGCTAGCAGGGCTAGCGCAGGTGGTTTGGGTGTTTGGAATTTAAATTTAGTCCGCCACGACAAATGTATCTATAAAACTTGTGCCATCAGCATCGGTAACCGTAATTTTTAATTGTCCAAACGTTAGCCCGGAACCGTCAGCGGTATCCCCATCAGGCTCGAGAGTCACCTCCCCATAATGCCCACCAACCTCACATTCATTTGGGATCGAGAGGTTTTCCGCTATAATTTTTACTTCTTCACCCTCAACGGTGACGGTCGTGCCCTGCGCGGGAGTTAAACCATGCTCATCGGTTAATTGCAC
>JBFHVM010000140.1:0-8562 GCA_041589495.1 Oleiphilaceae bacterium
ATTCGCCACCCACTTTGTACTCACCCACATCGTGCACATCCAGCCCCAACCAATGGCCGGTACGGTGCATGTAATAGGGTTTATAGGCTTCTTCTTCAATTAGCGCGTCTACCTCTCCTTCGAGAATACCCAATTCAACCAGACCTTCGGTAATGACCCTCACTGCTGCTTCGTGTGGGTGATTCCAGTGGTTGCCGGATTTAACAGCTTTGATGGCCGCCAGTTGGGCGTCGAGTACGATATCGTAAACCGCCTTCTGCTCCGGGGTGAATCGCCCATTAACAGGAAAGGTACGGGTAATATCCGAGGCATAGTTGTCTACTTCGCAACCGGCATCAATCAGCACCAGGTCACCGTCTTCCATCACCGATGCATTCTCGATGTAGTGCAACACGCAACTATTGCGCCCAGCGCCCACAATCGAAGGATACGCCGTAAAACGGGCTCCCTGCATGGCACACTCGTGCAAAATAGTAGATTCCAGCTGGTACTCATACATACCGGGTTTGCACACCTGCATGGCCTTCACATGTGCCTGCGCGCTGATCTCGGCGGCCCGCGCCATGAGTTTGAGCTCAGCATTGCTCTTAAACAGACGCAGTTCGTGCAGCGCATGCTCCAGAGCCACAAACTCGCCAGGCGGATGCGCACCACTGCGCACCTTGCTGCGAATCACATTGATCCACTCCATCACTCTGGAATCAAACTGGGGATCAAGCCCAATGGAGTAGTACACCTTGTCCGTGCCCTCAATCATGCCGGGCAAAATCTCGTCGATATCCCCAATTGGGAATGCATCGTCAATGCCATACTTTTTGGTAACGCGTTCCGGACCGGTAATGTAGCCATCCCACTGCTCTTTCTCGGGATCACGTTCGCGACAGAACAATACACTTTCGCCATGCTCGCGCCCGGGAATAATCACCAGCACCGCTTCAGGCTCTTCAAAACCACTCAGGTAGTAAAAATCGCTGTCCTGACGAAAGTGATAATCGACATCACGATTACGCGTTTTGAGACTGGAAGACGGCAAAATGGCAATACTATTCTCGCCCATTTGTTCGGCAAGATATTGGCGACGCTGTAAAAATTCTTTTTTAGTCATTGATCACATCAGGTCATTGCTTGTAGTCGATGGCAGCACTTAGTGCAAGGTGGGTTTGCGCTGCTCTTCTGACTCAGCAGGCTCATTAAACTCTGCATAGAGATTCAGCACACCAATACGAACATACTCGCAAATCTCAAAAAATTCACGCTCGGCACTTTCGTTGGCGCTTACGCGCTCGTCCAGCTGACTGATTTGAATCAGATCTCGCAGAATTTCCTGCAACTCCTCATCGACTTTAGCCAGCTCTTCGTTTGCTGCCAAAGCAATTCCCTCGAGAAAGCCGCGCACCCATAACGCCAAAGCTTCGAGGCGCTCGGTCAGAGCATACTCGTCGTCAGGTAAAAACAGGACAAAGGAAGATGAGTCCTGCTCAATTTCCTGATCCACATGTTCGTACAGGCTATTTAAATCATCCAGTACACCCGGCTGTTTTTCGGTATCCAGCTGCTCTACACCCATATGTTCAATCACCATGGCCAGCCAGCTTTGTTCGTCGAGACGCTGGCCACCAGCCAATTGCCCCAGCAGCAGCCCATGCAATTCGCTGGGGTGGTTAATCGCGCCATGACTGTTATAGACATTCGCCAGCCAGTCAAACTCGCTGTCGAGGGGTAAGGCTTCGCTCATTGGGCGTGCTCTCCTTCATAAATTTGCCAACGATTATACGATTGATGGGCGATGATATCCTAGCCTTATTGACCCCCAGCCCGGGCCAAATTATAGTCCTTGTCTTAACGTCTGCCTGCACACTTGCGGCAAAAGCGTGTTTGTATCAGTTCTCACAACATCGGGAAAACACCATGGAAAACTCTCGCTTGAGCCAGTTCTCTGCCAAGGTCGACCAATTGCTGGCGCATTGCCAAAAGCTGGAAGCCGACAATGCGGCGTTGCGCGAATTACAGGAAGACTGGCAAAACGAACGGGCCCGCCTGTTGCAAAAAAATGACTTGGCCCGCAATAAAATTGAAGCGATGATTGGTCGCCTGAAAGCCTTGGAGCAATCGTAAATGGCAGACGCCAACACTCTCGAAGTCAAAATTCTCGAAAAGGAATATCTGGTCGCCTGTCCTGACGACAAAAAATCAGCCTTGCGCCAGGCCGCGGATCACCTCGACACCAAAATGCGTGAAATTCGTGCCTCGGGCAAGATCCACGGCACCGAACGCATTGCGGTCATGGCCGCACTGAACATTACTTACGAGGCCATGGAAAACGCGGCGTCGCAACATGGGCAAAGCGCAGTACTCGATGCGCTCGAGAAAAAGCTCGATGAAGCGCTGCCGAAAACTTAGGCATTGTTTTTTTTCGTAACGAGGACTACTTTTTGGCGCCAAGCCTTTATACTATGCGTGAGCGTCCTGGGATGTTAGCCAGTTGGATACGTCCTCGAGCCGATACTACCTATCAGGTAATCGCTTCGGATAATGTGTGCAAGTCCCCTTCGACGGGAAAGCCTAATTTATCTATGGCGATCACCCCCTTGAACTTTCGGGTTCAAGGCCTTATCCGGCAGCGGCATCACCGGGCGCTTTTACTACTTCTTTAGCATGTCGAACACACCGCCACCAGAAAGCAAGCGCACCATTAGACAGCAAATGCGTCAGCGCCGCCGCATGCTTTCTAACACGCAACAACATCATGCGGCCTTAAGACTGTTCGCTCATCTTCGCAGACAACTGCTATTACGCAAAGGTCTGCGCATCGCACTTTACTTGGGAAACGATGGGGAAATTGACCCTCGATACTTTATCGACCGGTTAGCCAAAGCTGGTATTCGCATCTATTTGCCGGTGCTACACCCGATAAAACTGAACACCCTCCTGTTCGCGCCCTATACGCCGGGCCAGCAACTTATAAGCAACCGATTCGGCATTGAGGAACCCAGCCTCAAATCCGGGCGCTGGGTTGCCGCCCAGCACCTCCACCTGATTCTGATGCCCTTGGTGGCCTTTGATCGCGCAGGAAATCGCCTGGGAATGGGAGGTGGTTATTATGATCGCGCACTGGCTTTTAAACGTCGCGGCATCACTCGCAAACGCCCACGACTCATTGGTCTTGCACATGCTTTTCAGGAAGTAGCCCAACTACCCAGCGAGGAGTGGGATATCCCACTGGACGGAGTGTGTACCGATCAGCATTGCCTGATGCAGTAGTCCCTGGGCGGTTTTTCCGCAGAAGTGCGGAAGAGAAGCGTAACGACAGACCTGAATGGCGACGTCACAACTGATAAACGCAAACTAGTAGCGCGAACCTGTCTGCTCCAACGGAACACGACGATCATCGGATCCAACCGACATACTTGAGAATCCGCTGATCGCTAAACCGAGGCAAAAAAGCAGTACCATTGCGAGCATCGCATCTGGTTTTTTTTTCATTGCTTAACCTGGCCCATTTCTTTATTTATCATAAAAATAGCAGACTTATTGAAAAATTCCATCAGCAAGCTGCCTTAACTGTGTGAATTCTAATCAATAAAATCAGGAAAAGCTATTTACCACGTAAAAAAAGTTGGTAGGCCTCATTGTCAGTCTCTTCCCAGTAGCGAAAACCCACATCATCCAGCATCTGAGTGAACACGTTACGCTCGTCTTCGGCCACCTGCACCCCCATGAGCACGCGACTATAGGCAGCGCCATGATTACGATAGTGGAACATGGAGATATTCCACTTACTGCCCAGTGAAGTGAGAAATTTCATCAAGGCTCCCGGACGCTCAGGAAACTCAAACCGGTAAATGCGCTCACTGCCAACGCCTGGCGAACGCCCACCCACCATATGCCTGATGTGCAGTTTGGCCAGTTCATTGTCGGTCATATCTAGCACGGGGTAGCCCTGCTCACGCAACTCGGTAACAATCTGCCCTCGCTCGGTACCACCTTGCGCTATTTGCACCCCCACAAACACCTGAGCATCATAGCCATCGGCATAACGATAATTGAATTCGGTAATGTTGCGCTTGTGCAGCGCCCTGATGAACTGCTTATAGCTCCCTGGCTTTTCGGGCAAGGTAACCGCAAAAATCCCTTCACGCTTCTCACCAATTTCGGTGCGCTCCGAGATATAACGCAAGCGGTCAAAGTTGATATTGGCGCCACTCAGCACAGTGAGCAAATTTTCGTTTTCGACACCGGTCTGCTCTACATATTTTTTGAGCCCCGCTACGCCAATGGCCCCTGCGGGCTCTGCAATGGCGCGGGTGTCATCAAAAATATCCTTGATTGCCGCGCAGATTTCATCGGTAGTGACTGTGATCACTTCATCGACACACTCACGCGCCACCTCAAAAGGCAACTTGCCTATCTGCCGAACAGCCACGCCGTCAGCAAAAATGCCCACCTCGTCAAGCACCACGCGGCGGTCGTGCTCGAGCGCCACTTTTAGACAGGCTGCATCTTCGGGCTCAACACCAATCACTTTGGTTTCGGGTCGCAGGTACTTTATGTAAGCAGCCATGCCCGCAATCAGGCCGCCACCACCCACAGGCACAAACACCGCATGCGCTGTTTCGGTATGCTGCTTGAGCATTTCCATCGCAACCGTACCCTGCCCTGCAATGACGTCCTCATCATCATAGGGCGGCACATACACCAACCCCTTCTTGGCCACCTGCTCCTGGGCATAGGCCGAAGCCTCATCAAACGCGTCGCCCACCAGCACGACTTTGGCCCCCTTGGCCTTGACTGAATTCACTTTGATTTCGGGCGTGGTTTTAGGCATCACGATAGTGGCCTTGATACCCAGCTTTTGCGCGGCCAAAGCCAAACCCTGCGCATGGTTGCCCGCCGATGCGGCAATAACACCTTTTTTGCGCTCTTCTTCGGACAGCTGACGCACGCGGTTATAGGCGCCTCGCAACTTAAAGGAAAATACTGGCTGTAGGTCCTCACGCTTGATATGAATACGGTTACCAAAACGCTCTGATAATTGCGCAGCGTGGGTCAACGGGGATTCGATGGCGACATCATAAACGCGCGCATCCAGTATTTTTTTAATGTAGCGATTCAACATGCTCATTCACTTGGCAGAAAAACTGACAGAAGGTTGGCTCAGGGCAGCACGAAAATTATTGTAAAAAGTCACGTGCGGCGCCGATTCTACCTAAATTAAGACCTTGAAACGAGTGGATATTTCGCACCTCTGTGCTAATACTTAAATAAGTGCCTGTCGCCAACAGTCACACGCTGCGTTCCCATCAAAACGAATGCTCAGGCCGCAACATAAACAGGAACCGGCCTATGATGACCAAATTTAACCATGATCCTGCCTGCCTGGCACAGGCCCTACTTATCCGGGAAGTTTGCGAGTAAGTATGCGCGCAGAACCGCAACAAATTTTAATAGTCGACGATGTCATGGCCAATCTGGCCCTGCTCGAAGCCATACTGGCACGTCCCGGTATCGAGGTGCTCAAAGCCAATTCCGGCAAGGAGGCGATTGCGCTCTCGCAACATCATGACCTGTCGCTGATTCTGCTCGATGTACTCATGCCCGATATGAACGGGTATCAGGTAGCCGAAAAACTACGGGCTCTGCCGGGCACGCAGTACGTACCCATTATTTTTGTTACCGGCTCTGAGCGGAGCAACGAGATTCTGGTCGATAGCTATCAAAGCGGCGCCATCGACGTACTCTTTAAACCCATTGAGCCCGGAATACTCCGCGCCAAGGTCAAAATCTTTCTTGAAATGGACGAACAGCGCCGCCTCATTCATCAACAGCGGCAGAGCCTCGAAGAAGCATTTACACGCTTGCAACATTACGCGCAACTCGACCAGCTGACCGGCCTTTACAACCGCGAGGAGATCACTAGCATTCTGGCCAATCTGATGGAAAAGGCCCGCCGTGACGGCAGCACACTAGGGCTGTTGTTTTTAGACCTCGACCACTTTAAAAACATCAACGACTCATTGGGCCACGATGTGGGCGACATGCTGCTTAAAAGTGTGGCGCAGCGCATTCGTGACTCGATTCGTAAAAGTGACTTTGTCGCTCGTCTGGGTGGTGATGAATTTGCCGTCATTCTAAACGAACTCGACAGCCACGAAGCCGCTGGACTGGTCGCGCAAAAAATTCTCGACAATCTAGTGATCCCCCACAACCTAGAGACCCATGAGATACTTGTTTCAAGCAGTATTGGCGTCGCTTTTTTTGATGACAGCTACCTAACGGCCGCCGACTTACTCAAGGCGGCCGATGCAGCCATGTATCAGGCCAAACGCAAAGGGCGCAGCCAATTTGCCTACTTTTCTCCAGAACTTGAGGCGCAAGCCCTAAAACGCATGGAAGTGGCCCGAGCGCTTAATGAAGCCATTAACGAAAACGAACTCAGCGTGTTTTACCAGCCGCAACTCAGTGCTGCCAGTGGCAAACTGGTGGGATTTGAGGCACTGATGCGCTGGCAACGTCAGGGCGAATGGGTTAGCCCTGCCCTGTTTATACCCATCGCCGAAGAAACCGGACTCATTCCCCGCCTTGGCGAATGGATCCTGCGCCATTGCTGCCACCAACTCAAAACCTGGCAAGACGAAGGGCTAGTGGCATGTGATGTCAAAGTGGCGGTGAATATCTCCAACCGACAAATTCAGGCCAATAATTTCCTGCAAATACTTGAGTCGGCGCTTGAGGATTCACAACTGCCGCCACAGTGCCTGGAACTCGAGCTGACGGAAAGCACGGTGATGGATGATCCCAAGGGCACCATCAGCATGTTTAATGAAATACACAAACTGGGAGTGGAAATCGCGGTTGATGACTTTGGCACCGGGTATTCCTCACTCAACTACCTGCGCCAGTTACCACTTGACTGCCTGAAAATCGACCAGAGTTTCGTGAAGGATATCAGCGTCGACCGTAATGACGAGGCCATCGTTAAAGCCATCATCGGCCTTTCTCATACATTGGGGCTTAAAGTAGTCGCCGAAGGAGTCGAAACCGAAACGCAAAGTCAATTTTTGCGCAAACACGACTGCGACACCCTGCAAGGCTTCCTCTTTGGCCGCCCCATCCCGGCTCCACAGGTGGCGGGCTTCATCGCCAGCCAAAGCCCAGACTAGAAACTTTCCTCCGCCGCACAAGCCCCCTATAATGCCCCGCAATAAGAGAGTGCCGCATAGAGCATGCTCCAGCTTGCCGAGGTTGCCAAAGCACTATGCGAACCATTCTGGATGCCCAACTTACCCAGGAGTCCGTATGAATCAGGATCAGCTAAAAAAAGCCGTTGCCGAGGCAGCATTGGAGACCATTCTCCCCAAGCTCGACAGCGATAGCATCATCGGCATTGGTACCGGCTCAACTGCCAACTTTTTTATTGACGCTTTGGCTGCGCACAAGCATCTCTTTGACGGCACAGTAGCCAGCTCCGAAGCCAGTGCAGAACGCCTGAAAAACCATGGCATTCCAGTGTATGACCTGAACAGCATTGAAAGCCTTGAGTACTACATAGACGGGGCCGATGAAGTCAACGAATATCTGGAGCTGGTCAAAGGCGGCGGCGGCGCGCTGACGCGCGAGAAAATCGTTGCCCAGGTAGCCAAAACCTTTATCTGTATTGTTGATGACAGCAAAAAAGTTGATCTGCTCGGACGCTTCCCGCTACCCATTGAGGTCCTGCCCATGGCTCGTGGTCTAGTAGCGCGCGAACTGGTTAAGCTCGGCGGCGATCCCGTACTGCGAGAAGGCTTTACCACCGACAACGGCAACATCATCCTCGATATACACAATCTGAAAATAATGCACCCACAAGAGCTCGAAAGCCAGATCAACCAGCTTCCCGGCGTGGTCACCAATGGGCTGTTTGCCCTGCGCCCGGCCGATATACTGCTTTGTGGTGGTGCTGACGGCGTCAGCCAGCAGGCACGCGTATAAGCACGCCGATCTCACTGAGATCGTGCCGAGCTATTGGTTTGCTGCCAACGAAGCCGTATAATCGCCGCTTTTGATTTTGAGGCCAATTCCCAAGGGGTAAGCGCATGAACTTTGACAACATTCCTGCAGGCAAGGATCTGCCTAACGACATCTACGTGGCAATTGAAATTCCTGCCAACAGTTCGCCGGTAAAATACGAAATCGACAAGGACATGGGCGCCGTCATGGTTGACCGTTTTATGGCAACCCCAATGTTCTACCCTGCCAACTATGGCTTTATTCCTAACACACTGGCCGACGATGGCGACCCACTGGACGTACTGGTCATCACACCATATCCTGTCGTACCAGGCTCCATTATTCGCTGCCGCCCTGTAGGCATGCTGAACATGGACGACGAAGCCGGCGGCGATGAGAAGCTGGTTGCCGTGCCTCACGACAAGCTGTCCACCCAGTATCAGGACATCAAAGACATTGAAGACGTGCCGCAATTGCTGAAAGATCAGATTCAGCACTTCTTCGAAAACTACAAAGACCTTGAGAAAGGCAAGTGGGTGAAAGTAAAGGGCTGGGAAAATGCCGATTCCGCTC
>JBFHVM010000141.1:0-8514 GCA_041589495.1 Oleiphilaceae bacterium
ACGGAACAATTCCTGATCGAATCGAGTGCCGCCTCTCTACGCACGCTTGATCAAATCCGATCATTCGCGCTAACCCAAAGACAAAAAAAGAGCGCCACGTGCGCTCTTTTTTACGTTCGATCAACCTATTTGGAGATACGGCTGCCGAAACGCTTCTTGAACTTGTCGATACGACCACCCGTATCCATCACTTTCTGCTTGCCGGTATAGAAAGGATGGCAAGCGGAGCATACGTCCAGCAGAAGATCTTTACACAGTGTAGAACGCGTCTTGATCACGTTACCGCAACTGCACTTGGCTTCGATTTCCTGATAATCAGGATGAATATCTTGTTTCATGTTCGCACCTCTGGCGTTGTCATGCCGCCACTCGCCAGTATGATGATCTGCGAGCACCGCATGCCGGGCTTTGTCGTTGGCCCGCAAAGACGAGCCCCAAAAATAAGGAGGCGCATAGTACCAAAAACAACGCAATAAGCAAGCACCACACACAAAATTTCAAACTCCTCCCGCTGGCGGGCTCGCCCATGAGCCAAACTGTGAAATAATACCCTTCCAAAACAAGAGCGCATTTTGTCTTTCGTGAACACAAGCACACACCCTCTCGTATTAAGTATCGCTGTTTCGAGCCCGGTATTCGGTCACTTTGACTACCTCCCTATCGAAGGGACCGTGGCGACTGACTATATCGCCGGTCAACGGGTCGAAGTGCCTTTTGGGCGCCGCAAAGTCATCGGCATCATTCTCTCCGTTAACGAGAATATGACTGTACAACACCGCCTCAAACCTATTTCGGCCAGATTTGAAGACAGCTCCCTATTCAAGCCTAAAGACATGCAGTGGCTGCAATGGGCGGCCCGCTATTACTGCCACCCTTTGGGCGACGTATTCGCATGCGCGTTACCGGCCGCCCTTCGACAAGCCAAGATATATGAGCCCACCCGCGTCAGCAAATGGCAAATAGTAGACGCCAACATCAAGCTTCACCCACAAGCTCGTAGGCAGCGCGAAGCACTGGACTTGCTGGCCTCACGCCCTGAAGGCCTGTGGCAGGACACCCTTATCAACATGGGCTTTTCGCGCAAACAGCTGGAAGCGCTAGCCAAGAAAAGCGCTATAAGGGAGATACAGATTGATCCGCTGCACGCTCGTCACACAAACACGGAACACAGGACAGACATTACCTTAAATAGCGAACAGCAAGTCGCATCAGAAGCGATTATTCAAAACCTAAATCAATTTGGCGCTTTTCTTTTGCAGGGTGTCACCGGCAGCGGCAAGACCGAAGTCTATATAGAGGCTGTGCGACAGGCACTTGCCAGAGACCGACAGGTGCTCATTCTGGTACCAGAAATCAATCTGACCCCTCAAACGCTCAAACGCTTTCAGTCCCGATTGGATATTCCAGTCGCTAGCATGCACTCCCAAATGGGCGAAAAAGAGAAGGCAGATATACGGGACCTCGCCCGCTTGGGCAGCGCACGCGTCATCATCGGCACGCGCTCTGCCATATTTACCCCCTTTGAACAGCTGGGCCTGATTATTGTTGATGAAGAGCACGACACCTCTTACAAACAAAACGATGGCTTTAAGTATTCAGCACGAGATCTGGGAATCAAGCGAGCGCAACTGCTCAATATCCCGGTTGTGCTCGGCTCAGCCACCCCCTCACTGGAAACAATGGCCAATGCTCTGGCTGGACGTTACGCGCACCTGCGCCTCGATCAACGCGCCGGCGCAGCATGCCTTCCGGACCTCAGCACCATCGATGTGCGCAGTCTGGCAACGGAAGACGGACTGAGCCAACCTTTGCGCGATGCCATTACTCAAACCCTGCAAGCCAACAAACAGGTGATTCTGTTCCAGAACCGTCGTGGCTACTCCCCTACCCTTATGTGCTACGACTGTGGCTGGCTCGCCCAGTGCCGACATTGCGATGTGCGACTTACCGTACACCGGCAACCCGCCCACTTGCACTGCCACCACTGCGACCACCAGCAAACCTTTCCTCTGGCCTGCCCTAACTGCCAAAGCGCACAGCTTGCACCCGTTGGCACCGGCACCGAACGCATTGAATACGCCCTTCAGCAGCACTTTAGCGACACTCCCGTTTACCGCATGGACCGCGATACCATTACCAGCCAGAGCAAACTACACCAGTTCCTTGAAGCGGTTAATCGTGGCGAACCCTGCATCATCGTCGGTACGCAGATGATTGCTAAAGGTCATGATTTTCGTCATATCGCTCTGGTGGGCATCATTGATGCGGACGGCTTGTTTTTCAGCGCGGACTTTCGTGCGATGGAACGCGGCAGCCAGCTCTTACTGCAGGTAGCAGGCCGCGCAGGAAGAGGCGAAACGCCGGGGCGCGTGCTCATCCAAACAAGACAACCCGAGCACGAAGTATTCGATGCCATTGCCCGGGGCGACTACGATGCACTAAGCGAACAAGAGCTGGAGCTGCGCGAAACCTGCGATCTCCCACCGTACAGCAAAATGATCAGCGTGCGTGCCGAATCCAGCCAGGCGGAGGTAGCCCGCGACCAGCTCACCGCAATTGCCACACAAATCGAACAGGCCATGCAATCTGGCCTTGCCTGCCAGGTCGCAGGCCCCATAGAAGCCGCTATACATCGACGGGCCAATCGCTATCGCTATTATCTACACCTGTATTTCGATGACCCGCAGGAAAAACAGCGCGCCACCGACTGGCTGGCAGAGGTGATCAGCAGCAACAAACAGCACAGGGTTCGACTTAGTGTCGACGTTGACCCCCTAGAAACCCTTTAAAGCGCTGAATGGTGATTTCAATAGCACGCGGAATTATGGATAATACGCGCCTTGTAAAACCAGACCGGATGTAAACGCCTCTCTTATGAAAGACGCCCTCTGCCAGCTTCTCGACACCACGATTCAAGCACTCATCACACAAGAGCGCATTCCTGGCGAACTGCGCTACAAGCTCAGCGTGGAACCCGCCAAGGACAAAAGCCATGGCGACTTCGCCAGCAACATTGCGCTGGCTCTTGCCAAGCAGGCCAGCATGCCCCCGCGGCAACTGGCAGAACTGCTGGTCGCCGAAATGGAAGCCAGCCTACCGCCTTTTGTTACCAAACTTGAAATCGCTGGTCCGGGTTTTATTAACTTCTTTGTGAACGCCGCCAGTAATTTTGAGGTATTGGCGACAATATTTGATCAAGGCGAAGCTTTCGGTCGTGCCAAGACGCCCAAAAACGAGCGCCTGCAAGTGGAATTTGTTTCGGCTAACCCCACTGGCCCTCTGCATGTAGGTCATGGTCGCGGTGCAGCTTATGGCGCCAGTGTCGCCGACCTGCTTGAGGCCGCCGGTTATGGCGTAGAACGTGAATACTATGTAAATGATGCCGGCCGCCAGATGAATATTCTGGCTGCCAGTGTCTGGTTGCGCTATCTGGAGCAATTTGAGCTTGTGCTGCCCTTCCCGGTCAATGGCTACCAGGGTGACTACATCTACGAAATCGCCAAGGAACTCGCCGAGCAAGCCGGCGACTCCCTGGTTAGGCCTGTCACAGACATCCTTGCCGACCTACCCAAAGACGAAAACGAAGGTGGCGACAAAGAGCTCTACATCGACGCCCTGATCGCCAAGGCTCGCGCGTTGCTGCAGGAAGATTATGCGCGCGTTTTCGATGCCGGCCTTAATGCTATTGTCGCTGATATCCGGGAAGATCTTGGTGAATTCGGTGTGCACTACCAACAATGGTTCTCCGAAGCCTCTCTGAGCGAAAATATCGATGCGGCGCTGGCGCGACTCGACGCCAATGGACACCTTTATGAAGAAAGAGGCGCCATCTGGTTCCGCTCCACCACCTTTGGCGACGATAAGGACCGCGTGGTCAGACGCGACAACGGCGAAACCACCTATTTTGCCTCCGACATTGCCTACCACCTGAACAAGTTTGAACGCGGCTTTGATCGTGTCATTAACGTATGGGGCGCAGATCACCACGGCTACATAGCGCGCGTGAAAGCTGCCTTGCAGGCACTCGACATCGACCCCGAACGTTTGGTGGTGAAACTGGTGCAGTTTGCCATTCTTTACCGTGGTGGCGAACGCGTACAGATGTCGACGCGAAGTGGCTCCTTCGTCACCTTACGCGAGCTACGTGAAGAAGTCGGTAACGATGCTGCACGCTTCTTTTATGTTACCCGTAAAGCCGAACAACACATGGATTTCGACCTGGACTTGGCCAAGTCCGAAAGTAAAGACAACCCTGTATACTACATTCAGTACGCCCATGCCCGTATCTCCAGCATGATGCGCAAACTCGCCGAGGAAGGTCTGAGCAGTGATCGTGAAGCGGGCCTGCAAGCGCTGACCGAGCTAGCCGAAGAGAGCGAAGTGGATCTGGCAAAACGACTGGCAGAGTACCCCCAGCACATCGAAAATGCTGCGCGCAACTTTGAACCCCATGTACTGACCCACTACTTGCGGGATCTGGCCAGCGAGTTCCACACTTACTACAACAGTCATAAAGTGCTGGTGGACGATACCCGACTGCGCCACGCACGCGTCTGTCTGAGCCTGGCTGTTCAGCAGGTATTGGCAAATGGCCTGAATTTGCTGGGCGTCAGCGCGCCGGAGAGCATGTAACGCAATGAGCCAGCAGGACTTTGCCAAGCCTTCTACCACGCGCAAAGCTGCGCCCAAAAAAGCCGCCGGTAAAGGGCGTAGTCCCAGTAAGAAAGCGCCCCCCAAAGCCCCTCCCCCTGCACCAAGCAAGGGGCGCGGAAAGCTGATCGTGTTACTGGTACTCCTACTGGGCGGTTTTGCCTATACGCTTTATCTTTTGCAAAGCGTTCCGCCAGCCCCCGTTTTGCCGGTCACCCAAGAACAAGCACCACAAAAAAAAGCCGCGGAAAAAACGAGCAAGCCCGCCGAACCCGAACAGACCCAACGTTTTAAGTTCTACGATCTGCTGCCGCAATCCGAGATTGAAGCACCCGAGGTCGACGCCTATCAGTTTAAAGAGCGTGATGCAGAAACGGTGTACAACTATGTCATTCAAACGGGTTCCTTTCGCAGCCTGGCCGATGCCGAGCGCCAAAAAGCGATGATTGCCTTTCAGGGGCTCAAAGCCGACATTAAGACCGTTCAGAACGCACAGGGAACCACGTGGCATCGCGTCAGCACCGGCCCGTTCACTTCCCGCAGCGACATGAACAATGCGCTGGACAAGCTGGTCGCCATCAACATCGAGCCGCTGGTAAAAAAAATCAAACCTTGAAATTCGTCAGCGGGCAGCCATATACAAACACTTCACGTACGGCGCTCACACACGGAGATGTAAATGACCACCATATTATCAGTACGTCGCGATGGCGAAGTCGCCCTGGGCGGTGACGGCCAGGTTTCGCTGGGCAACACCATCATGAAAGGCAACGCCAAAAAGGTTCGCCGACTCTATCGCGGCCAGGTCATTGCTGGTTTTGCTGGAGGCACTGCCGACGCGTTCACCTTGTTCGAACGCTTCGAAGCACAGCTTGAACAACACCAGGGCAACCTGGTGAGAGCGGCAGTTGAACTCGCCAAAGACTGGCGCACCGACCGCGCCCTGCGCCGCCTCGAGGCCTTATTGGCCGTTGCAGACAAGAACACTTCGCTAATCATTACCGGCAACGGTGATGTGATCGAACCGGAAGACAGCCTGATCGCCATCGGCTCGGGCGGCCCCTTCGCTCAGGCCGCAGCGCGTGCCATGCTCGACAATACCGAGCTGGACGCCCGAGACATCGTCGAAAAAGGACTTAATATCGCCGCCGACATCTGTGTATTTACCAATCACAGCCGCACCATCGAAGAACTCAAACAAGACGCCTGACCCAGCGAGAGAACGAGAACGACCATGGCAAATATGACACCCCGCGAAATTGTTCACGAACTTAACCAACACATCATCGGTCAGGACGAGGCCAAGCGCTCTGTTGCCATCGCCCTGCGCAATCGCTGGCGTCGCATGCAACTACCGGCAGAACTTCGCGATGAAATTTCGCCCAAAAACATTCTGATGATTGGCCCCACCGGTGTAGGTAAAACCGAAATCGCCCGCCGCCTGGCCAAACTTGCCGATGCACCTTTTATTAAAGTAGAAGCCACTAAATTTACCGAAGTGGGCTATGTGGGCCGCGATGTGGAATCCATTGTGCGCGACCTCACCGAAATGTCGCTTAAAATGTTCCGTGAAAAAGAAATCGCCGCTGTTGGTAATCGCGCTGATGATGCCGCCGAAGATCGCATCCTTGACGCACTGCTGCGTCCGGCACGAGGGAGCTCTCAGGCGGTATCCGATCAAATGCAGGAAGAATCGAGCACGCGCCAGATTTTCCGCAAGAAGCTGCGCGAGGGTGAACTCGACGACAAGGAAATCGACATCGAGGTAAGCACTGCACCGGTTGGCGTTGAGATCATGGCACCTCCCGGCATGGAGGAAATGAGCAACCAGCTGCAGAGTCTGTTTTCGAGTATGTCGGGCGATCGTCGAAAAACCAAGAAAATGCGTGTGGCCGATGCCTTAAAAAAACTGCGTGACGAAGAAGCTGCCAAACTCATTAATGAAGACGAGATTAAAGCCAAGGCTCTGCATGCCGTCGAACAGAACGGCATCGTGTTTCTCGATGAAATCGACAAGGTGGCCAAGCGCTCCGAAGGCAGCTCCGCCGACATCAGCCGCGAAGGGGTCCAACGAGATCTGCTACCACTGATTGAAGGCAGCACGGTGAACACTAAACTCGGCTCCATACGCACCGATCACATGCTGTTTATCGCGTCAGGCGCCTTTCATTTGGCCAAACCCTCCGACCTGATTCCCGAGCTGCAGGGCCGTCTGCCGATTCGTGTCGAACTCAAAGCACTGAGTCCGGAAGATTTTAAGAAGATTCTCACCGAGCCCAGCGCGTCACTGATTGACCAGTATGTCGCTTTGATGGAAACAGAAGGTTTGCAGCTCACGTTTACCGACGAAGCACTGGAAAAAATTGCCCTGATTGCCTGGAAGGTCAACGAAAAGACCGAGAATATCGGCGCCCGTCGCCTGCATACAGTGCTTGAGCGACTACTCGAGCAAATTTCCTTTGACGCCGGAGATGCCAAACGCGGCGAGTTTGAGGTCAGCGAGCAATACGTTGAAGAGCAGCTCGATGCACTCTCCGAAGACGAAGACCTGAGCCAGTACATCCTGTGACGAGCGCACCCGTTCCACGCCAAATCAAACTCCGACAGGCCAGCGCCTGTCTGGAGTTGCACTATGACGACCAAGTGACAGAACTGGATGCCGAATTTTTACGTGTACATTCGCCCTCGGCGGAAGTCACCGGACATGGCAAACCGGTCTTGCAGTTCGGCAAACAGGGCATCACCATCAAGGCGGTCGAAGCAGTGGGTAATTACGGGATCAAACTGGTATTCAGTGACAGCCACGACACCGGCATATTCACCTGGCCCTTGCTTCGCAAATTCAGTGAAGAGCGTGATGCACTGTGGCAGGCTTATCTGGATAAACTGGACCGCGCGGGGCTCAGTCGCGAACCAGAATATTAACCCCCCGAGTCGCCAAAAATAAGGTGCCGTTTCACACACCAGAGCTTATAAGCTCCACAACAGCACTTATTAAATCCAGCTGGATGCTTTTTTAAGTAATTGCGACCCGCGCTGCCCCAACTGTTCAACCACCCCCGCCGATTCCGCATCCCGTTCGGGACGAAAATAGGGCACACTCTCAATATAAAGCCCCGTTTTCAGGTTGCGACTTTGATCGTCGAGCACCTCATGGCGCACCTTGATACCGAGGCGGGCAAAACTGGGCGCCAATTCATCGGCGCGCTCGCGCAGCTGCTGCCGGGTCATCTGATAAGCTTGCTCACAGAGCACTTTACGAGCCTGAAAACTGAACACACTTTTAAAGAACAGGTGCACATCGGATGCTGCGGGCTGGAAGAGATGCACAGTGGCATCGGGGTAATCTCGCTCAATGGTGCGTAAACCACTCAGCAGGCGTGAGGTCACCATGGCGCGATAGGTCTGCGACAGAACATTGGGCATTCCTGAGTGTGTCAAACTGCCCTCGCGCATGGTGCCTTGCGCTACGGCCATACGGGCATCCAAAGGCACAACAGGATTAATTGCCAGCACAATATCGGCCCCATTCTCTAGCGCGACCGACGTATGCATACCCTTATTAAGCGTGCCATCGAGATAGTAGCCGCCGCCATAATGCACGGGAGTGTAAATTCCCGGTGCCGCCATACTGGCCTGAATGGCTCGCGAGATGGGAATACTCCGCTGGTCCGGGTCACCAAAACGGACGGTCTCACCACTCTCGAGATCGGTAGCGATAATTCGCAGTTCGCGACTCAGTCGGGCAAAATCGTTGGTACGACCAATCGAACTGTACGAACGGGAGAGATACTGATGAAAGCCTTCGTTATCAAACAGGCCTGCGGGGATAGCTTGCCCCAAGCGGGTCAGGGCCTCGAGCAA
>JBFHVM010000142.1:0-8508 GCA_041589495.1 Oleiphilaceae bacterium
GGTCGCTCACTCAAAGCATAGGCGCGCGAGGCGAAATGCTCACCAAATACAGGCATGGCGCGCGCCTGCTCAAAGTCTTCTTTGAAACCGGTGGTATTGACGTTGGCCAGGTTGTTGGCGTGAGCGCGCTGCGACAGCATATTCTGCTTGGCGCCACTCATGGCAATGTACAGGGCCTTATCCATACTACTCTCCGATTACCTGTTAGATATTGAGAATGGTTTGCTGAATGGTATCAGCGGTTTCAATCGTCTTGGAGTTGGCCTGATAGTTGCGCTGGGCAACAATCAGATTGACCAATTCTTGAGACAGATCGACATTGGAATCCTCTACCGCTGACGAGGTCAGCAAGCCCAACGAAGCGGTACCCGGCGCACCCACCACCGGATCACCCGAAGCAAATGTTTGCACCCAGACCGTATCACCGACCGGAGACAAACCCTCCACATCATTGAAGTTAGCCAAGGCAACCTGACCCAATACCAGCGATTCACCGTTCGAAAACCGCGACAAGATGATCCCTGAAGAGTCGACATCAAGCCCCACCAGTCGCCCCGTTGTATAACCATTCTGCCCCAAGTCATTTACTGCAAATGGGCTGCCATACTGGGTCAAGCCTGCCACATCGACCGCAAAATTGGAGCTGGTTGGCGGATCTGCGATCGGCAATATACCGCCATTGACAACGTTAAGCGGCCCTTCAGCGCCATTGGGATCGCCGTTTTCATCCAGTGGCTGCCAGTTGGAAATTAAAATATCATCCGTTGCCGTCTCATTAATCGTACCATCCGAATTAAACACTAGGTTGTAAGTAGCTCGTGATGGTTCATTTCCTATCAATGGGTCACCCACATCTGCGCCATCGATCAGCACATGCATCTGCCAGGTATTGGGCTGCGTCGAAATATTTTCTTGCTGTTTGACAAAATACATGGTGAGTACATGCGCATTACCTAAACTGTCGAAGATGGTCGTTGAGGTCGCATGGTTATAGGTTCCGGGGTCCGTTGGATCAAACTGGTTGTTGATAAAGGGCTCGCCGGTAAAGTTAGATATGATGGGCGTGGTACCACTGGCATTCGTCATGACCACGTCATCATCCAGAATCAGCGTGACTTCACCACCCACAGCAGCCTGCGTTTGACTCTGATCCAGAGTAATCGAACTGGGGCCGGCAGCATCCGTTCCCTCCACATCAAAACTATCTGTTGCCGCACCTGCAAATCCGAAGACCAGATCGGCCCCCTGGTCCTGAATAATACGCAGATCATTGGTATTGGGATCGACCACGGCCGTCACACCTACCAGCGCCGATGCGTTGATTTTACTGCCCAAATCTGCCAGCTGCTGGGGTACAGTAGTCCCAATAGGCTGAAAATTGATGCCATTGAGCGTGATATTCATTGAGCCTGACGTGTTGCTGTACGATGAAGCCAGTATCGTTGCCGTTGTCGTAGCGATCGCATCAACGCCGTCCAGCACCGAGAACTGTCCGGCAATGGCACCAGCGGAAGCGTTTGCCGCCAGCGAAACCAGCGAGGAAGTGCCATCGGCAAAGCTGACATTAATATCCTGAGCACCGTAGCCATTCAGCGTCCCCGGTTGCACCACGCCGATTGACGAGCCATCGGTATCAATTGTCGCACCGCTCTGAGTCAGTACTAGCTCTGACGAGTCCAGGTTGAGCACACTCTCCACATTGGTCGTGCGGCGTGGCGGCAAGTCATTGGTTTCTACCACCAGATCATCAAGCACCCCGGATACCGTCCCCTCTTGGTTGGCCTGAAACCCCTGCACGCGCATGCCGGTGTTATTGACCAAAAAACCATCCTTGTCCACACCCAGCTGTCCTGCTCGGGAATATTTGGCTTCGCCGTTGTCGCTCAGAATAAAATAACCGTTACCGGTGATTGCCAGATCCAGGCTATTGTCGGTAAAGGAGACATTTCCTTGCTGGTGCAATTGCCGAACTTTCTGTACGGTCACACCGTCACCAATACTACTCGCACCACCACCAAAAAAGCTGTTGGAGTATATATCACCAAATTCCGCTCGAGATCGCTTAAATCCCACCGTACTGGCATTGGCAATATTGTTACCTGTTACTTCGAGATCCGTCGAAGAGGCTCGTAATCCACTAAGTGCAACGTTAAACGGCATGGTACACCTCTACTATTATGCGCTGATTAATTGATTTCACGTATATTCTCCAAGGGCACGGCTCCCATCCCATTCAAATTGAGCGAAATAGCACCACCCTGAGCAATAGATACACTGTTGACGTTGGCCGATAACAGCGTACTGAGTTGTTGCGTATCGCCACCAACACGGCCCTCGGCCTTGATGACATATTCATCGTAGGGCATGACTTCACCCTGCTGATTAGTGCCATCCCAGATAAAAGGCACCGAACCGGCCATTTGCTGCCCCATGTCATAACGATTCACTAACTCACCGGAGCGATTGAAAACACTGATAGTCAGACTAGGTGTGCTGGCAGGAACTTCGACAATCCCGCTCATACTGCCATTGGCCGATAGCGGCCCCTCACCGGCAGGCACTAACACGGTCCGCCCAACCATGGCAGAAGCCTGCAGCGCCTGCGTTGACTGAAACTGCGTGGCAAAATTATTAACGGTTTGATTAAGGCCCTGCATTTCTTCCAGCGCAGAGAACTCTGCCAACTGCGAAATAAACGCGCCGTTATCCTGTGGATCAAGCGGGCTCTGGTTTTCGAGCTGAGCAATCATCAGCTCCATAAACTCGTTTTTACCCAGCTCTTCTGAACCCGCTCCCTGGGTCTTGGGCTGGTAACGATAATCCGCGAGTACGTCTTGGCTGCTATTAATTTCTGTCATGATTCACTCCCGAATTACTGACCCAGCGTAAGCACACGCTGCATCATGGTTTTTGCCGCATCCATCACATCAACATTGGTCTGATAGCTGCGCGAGGCTGACAGCATGTCTGCCATCTCCTCTACCACATTGACGTTGGGATACATGACATAGCCCTTCTCGTCCGCCAAGGGATGATCGGGCTCGTATCGCATCTCCAGCGGCCGCTCGCTCTCAACAATCGCGGCTACTTGCACACCTTGTGAAGCCGGCTGACCTTCGAGACTATGAATCTCCTGCCCCTGCATTACACTGTGCTGGATCGCCTGAAAAACCGGCTTGCGCGCCCGATACACTTCATCGATGCTGCTTGAGGCACTATCCACGTTCGCCATGTTACTGGCCGTGGTATTGAGGCGAAGAGACTGCGCCTCCATGCCCGATCCGGCGATATCAAAAATTCTACTCAACGACATGCTTACTCACCCTTAATGGCTGAAGTCAGCCCCTTGAACTTGCTGTTAAGGAAAGAAAAGCTGGCTTGAAAATCCATGGCATTCTTACTGAATTCGGCAATTTCACGCTGTGTTTCTACCGTATTGCCGTCGACCGCCGGCTGCAGCGGAGAGCGATAGAGGAGAGCATCTGCCGACTGCATTTCACCTTGCGGCAAATGTTGGCCGTCAGTCGTCTTGAGCGCCAGACTATCCTGTTGTCCAACCTGCTCACGCAAAATACGCTGAAAGTCGATATCACGCGCCTTGAATCCGGGGGTGTCGGCGTTGGCCAGGTTATTAGCCAGAATCTCGGCACGCTGTGTGCGCAGCTCCATGGCATGCGCATGCACGCCCAGGGCTTTATCGAAGGAAATTGCCATAGTTGCTCCTCATCGTGTCGAACTCGCAATATGGGTAAACCCCACACCACCAACACAGAATTCGATTGCAGCCGGCCATTCAACCGGCATACTTAATGAGAACTAAAGCAAGAGCAGTGCCAAAATGTTTTATTGTTTTATTTCAACAACTTGAGATTTTTCATCACCAAGAAACGGCAATCATTTTCCAGCCGATCGTTGCCGCTCAAAAGCAAGCAAATTGCCGGCTAGCAGACAGGACTTCACTTCGCGGAATGCCACTCCTCCACGAAGTCTTCCACATCGAGATCGAGAATTGGCTTGGCATCGCCCTGTGGTGTGCCAACATAAAGAAAACCCACAATGGACTCAGCAGGCTTAACTCCCAATACCGACTTCACACGAGAATCGTGCGCCAGCTTACCAGTACGCCAAATCCCCCCATAACCTTGCTCCTGTAACGCCAGCAACATGTAACCCAGCCCAACTCCACAAGAAATTTCCTGTTCGGCATTAGGCACTTTGGGATGGTTATAATTACGCGAAATACCCACAATAATCAGTGGTGCACGCAATGGCATGTTCAAAAACTTGTCCTGCTGCAATTCAGACAATTTGGGATCATCCTCAAGGGCGATATCGCGTAAGGCCCCACCCAGTTCGACACGAGCTTCACCACGAATAGTAAGATATCGCCACGGGCGTAACATGCGATGGTCAGGTGCGCGAAATGCAGCTTTGAACACTTGCTCGAGCGTGGCCGCGTCGGGCGCGGGTTCATCTAGGCGCGGATAGGACACCCGCTGACATATCAAGCTGACCAGTGAATCATGCTGCATGCTGTTTTTCCGCACTCCGGTAAGGAATTGTGTCAATGGTTTGGAACTGATAATCTAGCGCCGTCCATCCGAGCGACATCTTAGCGAATTTGTCCCCATGACTAAAGTCTCGACGGACGGAGACCCGCGCGAGACCAGCATGGAATGGTCGGGCAGCGTAAAGCGACGATAACAATAGCATGCTCCGGCACAAGGGAGTCGTTGGCACATAGATCCTGTTTTCCTCTAGATACACGCAGGGTTTTTCGCCATTCGATAAGAAGTACATATGATTTCAAAAAAGCTCATCGCAAGTGGCGATTCACCGCCCTCTGTTATGCCCGCCTATAATGGAAGGGTTCTGGCTTATTTAACCTCAAGCATCACCTTCATTACCGGCATTCTCGAAGATCATTTCGACAGCAACCTGATCTGGTTTGTGCCTGCGGCGATGCTGTGGCCTCACATACTTTATTTCGTTATCCGCTACCTTAAGCTGCATCAGAGCGCGGCGGCCCGTGAAAATACCCTGCTTATCGATGGCGCCATTGCCGGCTTGAGTGTCGTGCTTATCGAATTCAGCATGGTAGCCACCATTACCACTATTCTCA
Organism: Oleiphilaceae bacterium; assembly: GCA_041589495.1. Classification (GTDB taxonomy): domain Bacteria; phylum Pseudomonadota; class Gammaproteobacteria; order Pseudomonadales; family Oleiphilaceae; genus PZPK01. Next base: position 5,123 of record JBFHVM010000142.1, read on the forward strand.
TGGCCAGCTTTAGCTTTATTATCGTGGGCGGTATGCGCATCTGGCTGCTCGGTAACTTTGTATTGATCATCTCGATGATCGTTTCGACCATGATCTTCGGTCTCGACTTTGCCGCCAGTGAACCCCCTCTGGTGAGCATTGTAGCAGGCCTGGGAGCCGGCGTTTATGTGTCAGTAACCGCTTACTACACACACCAGCAAGCGAAGGCTCTGGTGAAAGCCAAATCACAAATCCAACACCAACGAGAACAATCGATCTCCCTATCCCACAAGCTGGCGAAGTATCTGTCGCCACAGGTCTGGCAGTCCATTTTTACCGGTGAACGCGACGTAAGGCTCGAAACCCAGCGCAAAAAACTGACTATCTTCTTTTCCGATATCAAGGGCTTTACCGAGCTGGCAGAGGAAATGGAGCCTGAAGGGCTCACCGAGCTGCTCAACAACTACTTCAATGAAATGTCGCAAATTGCCCTGAAATACGGCGGCACCATCGATAAATTTGTTGGTGACAGTATTATGATTTTCTTTGGCGACCCCACCAGTCGCGGTGCAAAAGAAGACACGCTGGCCTGTGTAGCGATGGCCATAGAAATGCGTAAGCACATGAAAATCCTGCGCCAAAAATGGCAAAGCCAGGGCATCAAAACGCCGCTGCAAATTCGCATCGGCATCAGTACCGGCTACAGTACAGTAGGTAACTTTGGCGCTGAAAACCGTATGGATTACACCATCATCGGCAAAGAAGTTAATTTGGCTTCGCGCCTGGAGTCCTTGGCCGAACCGGGCGAAATCCTGATCTCTTACGAAACTTTTTCTCTAGTCAAAGACAAGGTCATGTGTCGCGACAAAGGAGAGATTACCGTGAAAGGATTTGCGCGCCCGGTACCGATTTATCAGATCATCGATTTCCGTCGTGACATCGGGGCCGGCCAAAGCTTCATAGAACATGAAACAAACGGTTTTGCGCTCTACCTCGATACTGAAAAAATCCAGGGCGAAGAGCGTGAAAACGTAGTCCGCGCACTGGAACGGGCCGCCGATAAACTCAAGGATGCCTAAGCTAGGCATCCTTGATGACGTTTCGCTTTACTGCCTGACCAAACGCCCTTCAGGCGCCTGATGCGCCCGATCAGGGGTCGCCCGATACGGATTAATGTCGAGCCCACCCCGCCGCGTATACCGTGCGTAAACACTCAGTGAATGCGGACGACACTGATGCAGCAAATCACAAAAGATACGCTCTACGCAGTGTTCATGAAAGTCCTGACATTGCCGGAATGACACCACATAGCGCAGCAGGCTTTCGTGGCAAATGGCCGGTCCCTCGTAACTAATCAACACCGACCCCCAGTCTGGCTGCCCGGTGACCGGACAATTGGATCGTAGCAAGTCGGAGAACAGCGTTTCGCTGACCGAGCTGGAAAGCGATTTAACCCGCAGCAGATCGGCATCGGGCGCGTAGACAAAGTCGGCAAGCTCAAGCGTATCGATGGAGATTGCCTGAGACGGCCAGTCGACAATCGGCAGACTGGCTGACCGCAAGGGTAACAGTCGAACCGATACGGCAGCACCTGCCGCTGCCGATAAGTCATGCTCCAGCACCCGGAGCACTTCGTCACTGCTGGCAAACACTTTTTGATTCAAGGAATTGAGGTACAGTTTAAATGACTTGGACTCAATCATCATGGGAGAATTATGCGGCAAGCGAAACTCCGCCATACCCACCTCGGGCTTGCCTGAGGGGGATAGCCAGGACAATTCATAGGCGGTCCATAAATCTTCACCCACAAAAGGCAGATTCTTATCCAAAGGAAGCGTCGCGCGATTTTCGGCGCGCGTCAACGGAAACAGTAAACCCGGATCATAGTTGCTATCGTAGCGGGCCTGCTTACCCAATAAACTATCTTTTTCGTGACCCAACTTATACCCCTAAGTGCGAATGCCTTTACCACGGTTGAGCAAAGACAGAGAATAGGCAAACAACACGGCAATAAAGCCAATAATCATGACATATGAAAAGCCGATACTCACATCACTAACGCCAAGAATCCCATATCTGAAAGCATTGACCATATAGAGAATCGGATTTATTTGCGATACACCCTGCCAGAATTCAGGCAACAGACTAATACTGTAGAACACACCACCCAGATAGGTCAGCGGGGTCAACACAAAGGTCGGCACGATGGAAATATCATCAAACTTGGTGGCATACACTGCATTAATGAAACCACCCAGCGAAAACAGGATCGCCGTAAGCAGAACCACCGAAGCCGTCACCGCCACATTGTGTATCGACAACTGAGTGAAACCTAAAGACAGCAAGGTGACAATCAATCCCACTGCGAGCCCCCTTGCCACACCTCCAGCCACATAACCCAGCAAGACAATCCAGTTAGGCACAGGCGATACCAGCACCTCTTCGATACTGCGCTGAAACTTCATGCCAAAAAACGACGACACCACATTGGCGTAGGAGTTGGTGATCACGGACATCATGATCAGTCCGGGCACGATAAAATCCATATACTGATAACCGCCCATGTCACCGATTCGCGGCCCAATCAGGTTGCCAAAAATAACGAAATACAGCGCCATCGTGATGGCCGGTGGCAACAGGGTTTGTGCCCAGATGCGCATAAAACGGCGCACTTCCTTAACCACAATAGTACTGAAGGCAATCCACAGTTGCTCAATACTCATGCGCCTGCCCCCTCACCCTGCAAACCGGGTTCGCCCTTCTCCACCAGACTGAGGAATAACTCTTCCAAGCGATTGGATTTGGCTCTGAGACTCTTCACATGTAAACCCTGCTTTTCAAGCAAGAGAAATAACTGATTAAGATTTTGGCTGCGATCTACAACGACTTCGAGCTGCCCTTCTTTATTGAGCTGCGCACTGAAAGGCGCCAATGCAGATAAATCCGACGGTTCGTTTTCCAGGTCCAACACAAACGTTTCGTTATGCAGGGTGTTGAGCAGTGCCTTTTTACTGGTATTTTCGAGAATGCGCCCGTCATCGATGATCGCAATATTACGGCAAAGAGCTTCGGCTTCTTCTAGGTAATGCGTGGTGAGAATGATCGTCGTACCCTGCTGATTAATCTCCTGCAAAAACTTCCACATGGATCGTCGCAGTTCGATATCCACTCCTGCGGTGGGCTCATCCAGAATCAACAGACGCGGCTGATGAATCAGCGCGCGGGCAATCATCAGACGCCGCTTCATCCCGCCTGACAACATGCGTGAGGGCTGATCCCGTTTTTCCCACAACCCCAATTGCCTGAGGTAATGTTCGCTTCGCTTTCGGGCCTCTGCTGGGGCAATGCCGTAGTAGCCCGCCTGCGTAACGGGTATATCACCGACCTTTTCAAACTGATTGAAATTA
>JBFHVM010000143.1:0-8440 GCA_041589495.1 Oleiphilaceae bacterium
CATCCAGTACACGTGCTGCAGTGACATGTGGCACCACACTGAGTGAGTCCAGCAGATGACGCTCGAGCATTTCCTCGGCATGACGCACGGCAGTCAGGTTAAACGCCTTATTCCACTTGGCCAGTAAACCTAAATAACGTACAAGCGCGGTCACTTGCCCATCGGAAACGGTCAAGTCCAGTTGTTCACAGCCCTTGCGCAGTAAACCTTCAAAACGCTGTTGATCAAACTCTGACATGGGCAGGTCAGGCGCTCGCCTTTTTGCGGCTGCTTGCACTGGCAAGACTCTGTTTCTTGAGATACACCAAGAGCAGAGACACGGCTGCCGGTGTGACGCCTGGGATACGTGCTGCCTGGGCGATGGTTTCAGGCTTCACGTCTTTCAATTTTTGCGTAATCTCATTGGATAAACCCGAAACCTGATCATAGTTAAAATCCAATGGCAGTGGCGTCTGCTCATGCTTTTTGAGGCGCTGGATTTCATCTTCCTGACGCGAAATATAGCCTTCATACTTGGTTTGAATCTCTATTTGTTCCGCAATGGCTTCGGGCACCTTCTGCTCTGGATACAGTTCGGCCAAATGTCGGTAAGATATCTCTGGGCGCTTGAGCAGGTCGAGTAATTTGTACTCACGATTCATGGTGCGACCCAAGTGTGTTTCGAGTTGCTTGGCTTGCTCCGAACCCGCCTGTACCCAAGTAGAGTTAAGGCGTTCATGTTCGGCAGCGATACCCTCGCGCTTCGCAATAAAAGCCTGCCAGCGTTCTTCGCCCACCACACCCATTTTGTATCCCAGCTCGGTCAGACGCAGATCGGCATTATCTTCTCGCAGCAACAGGCGGTACTCTGCGCGCGAAGTAAACATACGGTAAGGCTCGCTCGTGCCCAGCGTAATCAGGTCGTCCACCAAAACACCGATGTAAGCTTCATCACGGCGCGGACACCAGGGGCTTTCGCCTTTAACCTTACGCGCTGCGTTGATCCCGGCCAGCAGACCCTGGGCTCCCGCTTCCTCATAGCCCGTCGTACCATTGATCTGACCGGCAAAGTACAAACTCTTGATAAACTTGGTTTCGAGACTGTGCTGCAAATCCTGTGGATTAAAGTAATCGTACTCAATCGCGTAACCCGGGCGTGTGATATGGGCATGTTCAAAGCCCTTGATGGAACGCACAGCAGCCAGTTGCACATCAAAAGGCAGACTGGTGGAAATACCGTTAGGGTAGAGTTCGTTCGTAGTCAGTCCTTCGGGTTCCACAAAAATCTGGTGGGAATCCTTGTCGGCGAAACGATTGATCTTGTCTTCAATGGAAGGACAATAACGCGGCCCGGTCCCTTCAATTACGCCCGTAAACATGGGCGAGCGGTCAAAGCCGGAACGAATAATCTCGTGCGTACGTTCGTTGGTATGGGTGATATAGCAGCAAATCTGTTGCGGATGCTGTTCACGCGAACCCAGATAAGACATGACCGGGCGCGGCGTATCGCCAGGTTGTTCGGCCATCACCGAAAAATCCACACTCTTGGCATCAATACGCGGTGGCGTACCGGTTTTCAGGCGGCCAACCCTAAAGGGCAGGGCGCGCAATCGTTTTGCCAACGCGATGGAGGGTGGATCTCCCGCGCGACCACCACTGTGGTTATCCATCCCGATGTGTATGACCCCACCCAAAAAGGTTCCAGTGGTCAGCACAACCGTGTGCGCATGGAAGGTCAGCCCCATGTTAGTGACCACGCCCTTTACTTCGTCCTGTTCGACAATGAGATCGTCCGCTGCCTGCTGGAAGATATCCAGATTGGGCTGGTTCTCCAGCATATCGCGAATGGCAGCTTTATAAAGCTGGCGATCGGCCTGAGCTCGGGTCGCACGCACGGCAGGGCCTTTACGGCTGTTTAAAACTCGAAACTGAATGCCGGCGAGATCCGTGGCTTTGGCCATGGCACCATCCAGTGCATCAATTTCTTTCACCAGATGGCTTTTACCTATACCACCAATCGCTGGGTTACAGGACATCTGGCCCAGGGTTTCGATATTGTGGGTCAGCAGGAGAACCGATACATTCATGCGCGCAGCCGCCAACGCAGCCTCGGTGCCGGCATGGCCGCCGCCGATCACAATCACATCATAATGCTTTGGGTAGTTCACACTCTAACCTCTCTTAAACAGGGCGGGCGATTATAAAGCCTCAACGGGCGAAATGCAGCCATAAACGTACAATATTTAACCAAGAAGGGCATCACATCCTCAGCAACAGGATTAAGCTTGCGAAACGCTCGTCAACTGGAGCAAAAAGTGAGCAGGTGTTCATTTTTACTAAATTTCAACAACTTAGCCTACTTGTAAACGACTTATGAAAAACTTATCAAACAAGTTATCCACAGGTTAAAAAATTAATCACTTTAACAAGGTAACGCAACCTATTGTTTTTATTTATTTAAATTTAAAAGAATAGAAATATAACCAAAAGGAATAATTTTTATCCACAGGCTAGCTTTGGTTATTCACCAGCACTGCGACTTTATCCTCTAAATCAGCAGCCGTGACACCTTCAGGCGGTAAACACGCACCACCAACGATGGTCACACGACTCCAAAAGCGTTTGGGCCACTTAGCCAAAGCGCTACCGTCTTTATGACTGAATATGCTTCCCCATAACCCTTGCAAACCCAGAGTCACGACCGGCACCGGATCACAGGCGAGGATACGCTCAATACCCTGGCGAAACGGATTCATCTCACCGTTGCGGGTGAGCTTTCCTTCGGGGAAGATCATGACTAATTCACGGTTGCGCAACGCTTTGGATACTTCATCAAAGGCGGCATTATAAATGGCTTCGTTCTTACCCTTAGGTGCGATAGGAATGGCTTTGCTTAAGCGGAAGAAAGCCCCCATGCCGGGCGTTTTAAAAATCTGATGATCCATCACAAAGCGTATCGGGCGGGGGCACGCACCGGCAATCAGCGGCGCATCGGCATAACTCACATGATTACATACCAATACGGCAGGACCTTCTGCCGGAATCACATCGAGATTAACGTGTTTCACTCGGTACAAGGTGTGTGACAACATCCAAACCATAAAGCGCAGGGCAAATTCATCCACCTGATAAAACACATAGCAGCAGACCACAACATTCATAATGGCCAAAATGAGGAAGAACTCGGGGATATCCAGTCCCATCAAGCCCAAAAACACAATACCGGCAATGGCGCTACCCACCATAAACAAAGCATTCATGATGTTAATCACCGCGATGGTTCGTGCACGGTAATGCTCTGGTGCCCTTTCTTGCACAAAGGCATACAAAGGCACAATAAACACACCACCAAAGAATCCAATGCCAAACAGAGACCACAGTAACGACCAATAATGTCCTTGATCCAACATCATCTGCCAGGTTATCTCGGCGCTTGGACTTGGAGGAATAGAAAAATAAAGCGCTACTCCACAGAAGGTTAAACCAAGGCTACCGATAGGTACGATACCCAATTCGATACGCGACCCTGATAATTTTTCGCAGCACATGGAACCCACACCAATGCCCAGAGTAAATACAAACAGCAGCAGCGTCACTGCCGAAGTATCTCCCTGCAATATCACCTTGGCGAAGTTGGGGAACTGCGTGAGGTAAGCAGCACCTAAAAACCAGAACCAGGAAATGGCAACGATGGCGAGAAAAATGGAGCGTGTTTCGCGGGTGGTTCGCACCATCTCCATGGTTTGCGCAATAATACGATACGAAAGAGTTAATTCCGGAGCATTGGCTTTAGCCACAGGAATGGCCCGTGACGCCAGATAACCCAGAACAGCAAATACCAATACAGCCATAGCTACATAGGGAGTCGGTTGTTCCAATGCCATCAACATACCAGCGGCAATCGTCCCCAGCAGAATCGCGGCAAAAGTGCCCATTTCAACCAATGCGTTACCACCCACTAACTCGGAGTTTTCCAAGTGCTGCGGCAGAATTGCATATTTAGCTGGACCAAAGAATGTCGATTGCGTTCCCATCAGAAAGAGCAGCGCCAACAAAACCCAGTAAGCTTCGAAAAGCAGGGCAACCGCTGCCAAGCTCATGATGACAATTTCGGCAAACTTCACGAAACGAATCAGCCGCGACTTTTCAAATTTATCGCAACACTGGCCGGCAATGGCCGAGAACAGGAAGAATGGCAAAATAAAGAGCAGGGCTGCCAGATTAAGCATGATGTTCGTATTCAACGCCAAGGCTTCAGCCGCCTGAAAGGTCAACAGAAACATTAATGCATTTTTGAATACGTTGTCGTTAAAGGCGCCCAAAAATTGGGTCACAAAAAAAGGTAAAAAGCGACGTTGGCGCAAGAGAGAAAACTGACTCATCCCTGTTTCCTGTTCAGATGGAGGTCGGCAAAAAGGCCTGTGGCTAGCTTATTTGCCAATACAGAAACTGCTGAAGATCTTGCCAAGTAAATCGTCGGGCGTAAAGGCGCCGGTAATCTCCGACAGCGCTTCCTGGGCCAGGCGTAGCTCTTCGGCCAGTAATTCACCCGCCTGATATTCAGTCAGTTGTGTGCGGCCTTCATCCACCGCGGCCAGAGCCTGTTCCAATGCGTCCAAATGGCGACGACGTGCGGTGAAGGTGCCTTCGGTTTGGGTATGAAACCCGGCCTGTTGTTTTAAATGTTCACGTAACAAATCAATACCAACAGACTCTTTCACCGATAAAGAAACCACAGGCGTGCCGTGTTCCTGTTGTAAAGAGGGGCTTTCGCTGATCTTATCCAACTTGTTGCGCACCAGTGACAGTCGCGACACATCTTCGAGTTTAGCGACAAACTCGGGCCAGATTTCGTCGGGGCGATGGCTGGTCACTTCGCTGGCATCGACTACCAGAAGAATCTGGTCGGCATCGTTAATCGCCTGCCAGGCCCGCTCAATACCAATTTGCTCGACTTTATCATCACTCTCGCGCAAACCTGCGGTATCGATAATATGCAGAGGCATACCATCGATATTAATCTGTTCTTTGAGAATATCCCGCGTGGTGCCTGCTATATCGGTCACGATGGCAGATTCGCGTTGCGCCAAGGCATTCAGCAGACTCGATTTACCGGCATTGGGGCGCCCGGCAATGACCACGTTAATTCCTTCACTCAACAAAGAACCCTGACTGGCGCTTTGCAGCAACGCAGCAAGTTCCCGGCGTAAACCATCCAGTTGATTAAGCACGCGATCGTCCGACAGAAAATCCACTTCTTCTTCAGGAAAATCAATGGCAGCTTCGACATACATGCGTAGCGCAATGAGTTGTTCCACCAAGCCATCGACCTGACGTGAAAAGGAACCCTGTAAAGAACGCAGGGCAGAACGGGCGGCCTGTTCGGAGGTGGAATTGATCAGATCGGCGATGGCCTCGGCCTGCACCAAGTCCAGCTTGTCATTGAGAAAAGCGCGTTGCGAAAACTCGCCAGGCTGGGCCAAACGACAGCCCAAACGGGTCAGCGCACGCAGCAGGAGATCAAGAATAATCGGGCCACCGTGGGCCTGAAATTCCACCACGTCTTCACCAGTAAAAGAGTGGGGAGCTTTGAAGTAAAGACAGATGCCTTCGTCGAGCTGTTCACCGGCCTCATCGCGAAAGGGAGCATAGTGGGCATGACGAACTTGCGGAACAAAGCCCAGAACCGATTCGGCTACGGTGAGGGATTTTGGCCCCGACACCCTGACAATACCGACACCACCACGCCCGGAAGGCGTAGCGATGGCGGCTATCGTATCGTCAGTGGCTAGCATGGCCAACTAGTGCTTACTGGCGCCTTTTTCGATCTGGCGCGTGATCACCCACTGTTGGGCGATGGACAGGATGTTATTCACCAACCAGTACAATACCAATCCAGCCGGGAACCACAGGAAGAACACGGTCATCATGATGGGCATCAACTTCATGATACGCGCCTGCATGGGATCGGGAGGCGTGGGATTGAGCTGCATCTGAATGAACATACTGGCGCCCATCAGGATAGGCAACAAAAAGTATGGATCTTTGACCGATAGATCGGTAATCCAGAACATGAATGGCGCATGACGCAGCTGCACACTTTCAAGCAGCACCCAATACAGCGCGATAAACACCGGCATTTGAACCAGACTCGGCAAACAGCCACCCAGTGGGTTGATCTTTTCCTTGCGGTACAGATCCATCATGGCCTGTGACATTTTCTGGCGATCATCGCCGTACTGGTCTTTCAAAGATTGCAGTTTGGGCGCTACACGACGCATGTTAGCCATGGAACGATAACTGGCTGCCGACAGTTTGAAGAACACCGCTTTAACGACCACGGTAACCAGAATAATCGCAAAGCCCCAGTTACCTACCAGACCAAAGAAGAAGTCCAGCAGCAGGAACAAGGGATAAGCAATAAAGAACAGGAAGCCAAAGTCGACGGTTAAGTCCAACTTGGGTGCAATTTCTTCGAGTCGCTCAATAATTTTAGGGCCCACATACAGGGTAGCCTTAATCTCTGCTTGCTCTCCAGGCGCTACTTTGGTCGCCGGGCTGATAAAGCCCATGAGATACACGCCATTTTTCACACGCGACTGATAGGTGTGAGTCTGCTCTGCATTGGGCACCCAGGCACTGAGGAAGTAATGCTGAATAAAGGCAACCCAACCACCCTGAACCTGGCGGTTAACCGGTTCTTCGAGCATGTCTTCAAAATCGATTTTCTCGTAGGGCTCCTGCTGGCTGGATAAAACCATACCCAAAAAGCTTTGCATGCCCATACTGTTCTGCTCGGAAGGATCCTGACTGCGGTCACGCACGATCTTGCCCGAGAAGTTACCTTCCCATTCACTCGTGGACTGGTTATTGATCAGGTAGCTCACATCAATTTTGTAAGCATTACGACCAAAAACATAACGCTTGGTGACCGTCACTCCTGATTCATGTTGAAAAGTGAGATCGACTTGCAGGCTTTCTTCACCTTCATCAAGTACATACACGCTTTGTTCTGCCTGATACACGGGCATAGGGCCATTGCGTGACGAATCAAAACCGTTTTTACCGAACAAGCCGCTTTCTACTACGTAGTAGCGCTGATTATTGCTCTCGAGCAGGGGCATGGCCTGATCGGAGCCCAAAGAAACCTTATGTTGAGGCAATAATGCCGAAACGATATTACCGCCCTTGAGATCTATCTCGAGATCAAACACATCAGTTTTTACCGAAACCCGCGGAGCCGCAGTACTCACAGCCTTATTGGGCTGGCTGTCCACAGATTGCGTAGCTTGTTCTTCGGGAGTAGTGAATTCAGTGTTACCCGTATCACCGGCGCTACCCGCTGCATTCGTATCGAGATTTTGTGCGACCGGAGCAGGAGGTGTTTGCGTAACCTGCTGGGCTTGTTGCCCATAATCTTCATTCCAGGCGAGAACCAGCATGTACGACACGACGGCGAGACCGAAAAAGAGTATACCGCGACGAAAATCCATAACGATGTATTACCAAATAAGAGAGTTAGCGAAGTTAATTTAAGCTTAAGCGCCTTCGTGTTTCTTACTGTCGTGACAGTGTGAGCAGTTCTGTGGCTCTGGCACAGGATCGAGCCCCCCACGATGACCGGGGTGGCATCTTAGCACACGTTTCACGGCAAGAAAGCTACCGCGCCACGGACCATGCAAACGAATGGCCTCTAAAGCATATTGCGAACAGGTGGGGTAGTAGCGACAACGGGGCCCTAACATAGGGCTGATTACCAGCTGATACAACCTTATTAATGATAGTAATAACTTACTTACCATTCGCTTTATTCCGTTTTTGAGGTGCAGATTGCGAAGTTTTACCACGTAGTGCCTTGTCACGCAGCTTTCGCCAAAGATAGTCGAAGTCTTTGTGAATCACATGATTATCTGCCAAACCACTTCCGCCTTTATACATGAGTACCAGGTCATAGTCCGGCAACTTGGCCTGTTCCAAACGAAAACGTTCACGTGCAATACGCTTTAAACGATTACGATGTACGGCTTGTTTTACATGTTTTTTGGCTACGATTAAGCCAAGACGAGCAGAATTTTGCTGGTTTTTACGGGCAAGGATAAGAATGTGTTTGGAGGAGACTTTTAGATCTACGTGATCAAAAACGGTGCTGAAGCCTTCCGAAGTTAGCAATCTTGCTGACTTCGGAAATGTAAGCTTCGGCTTCAATTATGCACTCAGTACTTTGCGACCTTTAGCGCGACGACGGTTGATCACCTGACGACCGCTTTTGGTGGCCATACGCGCACGAAAGCCGTGAGTACGCTTGCGCTTCAGTACACTAGGCTGAAAAGTTCTTTTCATGACGACAATCCCAAGACTGGCTGTTTAAAAATCGGAGCGAGATTGTATGTAGTTTGGCCAAGGTATTCAAGTCTTTATTGAGAAAGAATTGAGATATTTAAACCCGAGGGTCTGAGTGAGA
>JBFHVM010000144.1:0-8424 GCA_041589495.1 Oleiphilaceae bacterium
GCGCCGTTCTGTTTTGGCAACACTTCACCATAAAGACCAACAGCTAAAATAGTCAGCGGATTCATGGCTTCATCCATACGCAAGCCTTCTACATAGGGCCACTCTATTGTCGAGAACGATGAACGCTGCCCTCGCATCTCTTTCGGGCGATAGAGCGTCTCAAAGAACACGTACTTTGCTTTGGAAGTAGGCGCAAAGCGCTTGAGCAGATCAGACAAAGAGAAGCCGATCCAGGGCACAACCATGGACCAAGCTTCTACGCAACGAAAACGGTAAATGCGCTCTTCGAGCTGCACACCCTTCAGAATATCTTCAAGCTGGTACACACCGGCCTTTTCGGCATGACCCTCTACAGCGATAGACCAGGGATCGACGGTCATCTCATGTGCGTAACGGGCAGGATCTGTTTTATCGGTGCCGAACTCGTAAAAGTTGTTGTATTGCGTAATATCATCATAAGGCGTGAGCTTTTCACTTTTACCGAATGACGTTTTAGAAAACTTTAAGCTCGATTGCGAGGGTGCCGAGGCATCGGCACATGCAGGCAGGGCCAGCATGGCAGCAGCAGAAAGGGATGCGCCGATCAATTGCCGACGATTGAGATAAACGGATTCCGCGGTAATTTCACTGCTCTTGGGCAGAGACGCCGGCGGCACTTTAATCAGCATACTTTTCTCCTGACAATAAATGCATTGCGCCCTTAGACCCCAGAATCCGGATTAATTCATTTTTGGCCCTTTCGCAACAAACTGTTGAAGGGACCAGACAATGAATAAATCAGAAATCCACCCAATAACACCATCGGCGGCTCAATGGCAATCACGGCAAATATGAGCACCACAACCAAGAGCGCAGTGAAGGGCACACGCCGTTTCATATCGAATTCCTTAAACGAGTAATACAGTATATTACTCACCATCAATACGCCCGCACCTGCCACCAGGATCACCGTAAGAATACTCAGCAGCGTGCTTTGCTCAAAGGTATGCGCCGTCCACACAAAGCCGGCCACAACCGCTGCCGCTGACGGACTGGGCAGCCCGACGAAATAGCGCTTATCGACCGAACCAATTTGGGTATTAAAGCGCGCCAACCTCAATGCAGCACCCGCCACATAAATAAAGGTGGCGATCCAACCAAGATTACCCAATTCATGGAGATTTAGTGAAAAAGCCACCAAGGCTGGCGCCACACCAAAAGCGACCATATCCGCCAGACTGTCGTACTCGGCGCCAAACTCACTTTGCGTATTAGTCATGCGAGCAACACGACCATCAAGCCCATCGAGAATCATCGATACAAAAATGGCGACAGCAGCATTATCAAAATCGCCATTCATGCCCGCGACAATGGCGTAAAAACCCGAAAACAGGGATGCCGTGGTAAACAGGTTGGGCAGGAGATAGATCCCGCGACTGCGCTTGGTTTTCTGCTTTTCTTCTGCCTCGTGCGTTTCCGCCGCACTGTCAGCTTCGGTCTTTTCCAGCTTGTTCTCGCTATCGGTATCCGACATTTCCATTCAGCTCACTGAGAGATTCAACAATAAAAAACGGCTCGCGCGCGATGCGTCGAGCCGTTTTAAGTGTAACGCAATTAAATTTTTGCGTTTAGTTTTTGCTTTTGTCGACGATCTTGTTAGAAGCAATCCAAGGCATCATCGCACGCAACTTCTCACCTACCTGCTCGATAGGATGCGCCGCATTGTTACGACGGTAAGCCGTCATGGATGCGTAGTTGCTGGCACCTTCCTGAACAAACATCTTGGCATATTCACCATCCTGAATGCGCTTAAGCGCGTTGCGCATAGCCTTGCGAGACTCTTCATTGATCACCTCAGGGCCGGTCACGTACTCACCGTACTCCGCGTTGTTGGAGATGGAGTAGTTCATGTTGGCGATACCGCCTTCGTACATCAGGTCAACGATCAGCTTGAGTTCGTGCAGACACTCAAAGTAAGCCATCTCAGGCGCGTAACCCGCTTCGGTCAGTGTTTCGAAACCAGCCTTAACCAGCTCAACCGCACCACCACACAGAACCGCCTGCTCACCGAACAGGTCAGTTTCAGTTTCGTCTTTGAAGGTAGTCTCGATAATACCGGTACGACCACCGCCTACGCCACAAGCGTAAGACAGTGCAACATTTTTGGCAGAACCGGACGCATCCTGATAAACCGCAACCAGATCAGGAATACCACCACCTTTTACAAACTCGGAACGTACAGTGTGGCCAGGCGCTTTAGGCGCAACCATGATCACGTCCAGGTCGGCACGAGGCACTACCTGATTGTAGTGAATCGCAAAACCGTGAGCGAAAGCCAGCGTAGCGCCTTCTTTGATATTTGGCTCAATTTCTTCTTTGTACAGCACAGACTGAAATTCGTCTGGCGTCAGAATCATCACGACGTCAGCACCGGAAACCGCTTCGGCAACCGGCTTAACGGTCAGACCGTGCGCTTCGGCTTTAGCCACAGACGAAGACCCTTCACGCAGACCTACCGTTACATCCACACCCGAGTCCTTGAGGTTACACGCATGTGCATGACCCTGGGAACCGTAACCGATGATGGCTACTTTTTTGCCTTGGATGATCGAAAGATCACAGTCTTTGTCGTAATAAACTTGCATGGTTTTCCCCTACATTATCTTTGGCCTGAGGCCACTCAATTCAATTTGCACCGACCGCCACTGGCGGCCGGCCCATTAACTTACAAACTCAGAACTTTCTCGCCGCGCGCAATACCCGACACACCGCTACGTACGACCTCGAGCACACTGCCTTCGGTGATGGAGCGAATAAAGGCGTCGAGTTTATCGCTATTGCCGGTAATCTGCACGGTATAAACGGTGCTGTTTACATCGACGATCTGACCCCGAAAGATATCCACCGTGCGCTTCACCTCGGCACGCTGGGCTCCGGTTGCCTTGATCTTGATCAGCATGAGCTCACGCTCAATGTGCGAACCTTCAGTGAGATCCACCAGTTTGACCACTTCGATCAGCTTATTGAGCTGTTTGGTGATCTGCTCGATGACCTTGTCGGAACCGGTTGTGGTTACCGTCAGTCGCGACAGCGACTCATCTTCGGTCGGTGCCACAGTCAGCGTCTCGATGTTGTAGTTACGCTGTGAGAACAGACCTACTACTCGCGACAGCGCACCCGGTTCGTTTTCCAACAGAACTGAAATAATCCTACGCATGCGCTCAGGTCCTCTCCGTCTTGCTTAGCCACATATCATTCATCGAACCCCGCGCGATCTGCATGGGATACACATGCTCCTTGGGATCAACATAAACGTTGATGAATACCAGCTTGTCTTTCATCGCCATGGCTTCACGCAGTTTGGGCTCCAGCTCATCCAGCGTGCGGATCTCAATACCCACGTGGCCATAAGCTTCAACCAGCTTGGTAAAGTCCGGCAGGGATTCCATGTACGAATGCGAATGGCGCGACTCGTAGTTCATATCCTGCCACTGTTTTACCATGCCCAATGCCTGGTTATTCAGGGTGAGAATTTTCACCGGCAGATCGTACTGCTTACAGGTAGACAGCTCCTGGATATTCATCTGGATACTGCCTTCACCCGTTACACATACTACGTCGTCATCCGGGAAGCTGAGCTTAATACCCATTGCGGCAGGAAAACCAAAGCCCATGGTGCCCAGACCACCGGAATTGATCCAGCGGTTAGGCTTATTGAACTTGTAGTACTGCGCAGCAAACATCTGATGCTGGCCCACATCGGAGGTCACAAAGGCATCGCCATTAGTAACCTTGTGCAGCATCTCGATAACGTGCTGAGGCTTGATCGCATCCTGAGTGGATGGCTCATAATGGCCACCGTGACGCTCACGCCATTCATCGATCTGCTTCCACCAGCTTTCCTGTGCAGCAGCATCGGGCTTTTTCTCAGCTTCTTTGAGCAGCTCAAGCATGTCGTTCAGAACCGAATCCACAGGACCAACAATCGGCACATCGACCTTAACGGTCTTGGCGATGTTGGCTGGATCAATATCGATATGAACAATGCGCGCACCCGGACAGAACTTATCGGTCGCATTCGTAACACGATCATCAAATCGTGCTCCTACCGCCAGAACAAGATCGGCATGATGCATGGCTTGGTTCGCTTCGTAGGAACCATGCATACCCAACATACCCAAGCTGTGCTCACCGGTACCAGGATAGGCGCCCAGGCCCATCAGAGTACAGGTCACAGGATAGTTGAGCAGCTTAACCATTTCAGTTAATTGCTCGGAAGCCTTGCCTAATACAACACCGCCACCGGCATAGATAACGGGGCGACGAGCATTCAGCAGCATCTCTACAGCTTTTTTGATCTGACCGGAATGGCCACGAACAGGCGGCGTGTAAGAA
The DNA here is from genome assembly GCA_041589495.1 of Oleiphilaceae bacterium. GTDB lineage: Bacteria > Pseudomonadota > Gammaproteobacteria > Pseudomonadales > Oleiphilaceae > PZPK01. Next base: position 4,375 of record JBFHVM010000144.1, read on the forward strand.
CGCAGTTTGACCTTCTTGGGATAGACGTATTCAAAACGCTCGTTTGGCGCTGTCATATCCTTGGGAATATCGACTACTACCGGACCGGGACGGCCAGACTGTGCAATATAGAAGGCCTTTTTCAACACTTCGGGAATTTCCGAAGGATGCTTGACCGCCATATTGTGCTTAACAACCGGACGGGACACCCCCATCATGTCGGTTTCCTGAAAGGCATCTTCACCAATCAGATTCGACGGCACCTGACCACACAGTACTACCATAGGGATGGAGTCAGTGAAGGCCGTTGCAATGCCGGTAATAGTATTTGTTGCGCCAGGTCCGGAGGTCACCAAAACCACACCAGCCTTACCCGTGGCTCGCGCATAACCGTCGGCCATGTGCACGGCAGCCTGCTCGTGTCTGACCAGAATGTGTTTGACCTTGTCCTGACGAAACAACGCGTCATAAATATGAAGCGCTGCTCCCCCTGGGTAACCGTAAATATATTCGATCCCCTCGTCCTGCAGAAAACGAGTGATCATATCGGCGCCAGATAATAGCTCCACGATAATTACCTTCTCAGCTTTATAAAGTGTTTAGGAAGCTTGGTCCGGGTTAACCATCACTTCTTTTGGAAGCTCGCACATGCAATATAGCGTGATCATTTCGGTGACGGTGAGGCGGGGAGTGTCGCCCAACCGGACATGTATTGTGGATGCCCGGCTGTGAGTCCGTCCGTTGCGGCTTTTGTACAGTCTACTGACGAAAGCTGCCAATTACGCTGGGGGATATATTACTGTTGGGATACAACGACATTTACCCCCGGATCAAAGCAACCGACAATTCTGACATCTAAGCCGCCATAGTCAATACAAAAGCCGCATTTTTGGCTACTTTCTGTCAATTTTTAGTCAAATCAGGGCAAAAATAGTGTGCTGGTTTATAGTAAAAAGATTGATGAGAACAAAATGAGCACGCGAACTATGGCCTCAACAGCAACACAACTGGTTCAAAAATCCCTCCTGCTGACCTGCCTGACTGTATTGCCACTCTCGGCACATGCTGGCGTATACAAGTGGGTCGACGAAAATGGCACCGTCCACTACTCCGACTCGCACCCTAACAATGTGAAAGCCGAAAGCATGAAATTGCATGGTGTTGGTGGCAAAAAAGGCGGTGGCGGCTCACCACAAGAAAAGGCAAATGCACTGGATGCGGCAAAACAGAAACAACTCGAACAGCAGGCACGCCAGCTTCAGGAAGAAACCGCCAAGCGAGAACTCGAGGCCAAATGCCAGGTTATTCGTGACAACCTGCAAAAAATAGAAACCACAAGTCGCATAGGTATCATCGAAAATGGCGAAAAGCGCTATCTGACCAGCGATGAAATAAACAGCCAAAAAGAGAAATATAAAAGCATGCTTGAGCAAGAATGCTCGTAATTCGTAACAGAAAATAAAAAAGGGAGGCGATCCCAATCGCCTCCCTTTGCTTCTCAAGTCACCCATTCACCGATTACTGCTTGCTAAACACAATCTCGCCGTCGGCCACCTGCGCCAGAATACGATCACCACTGGCAAATTCGCCGCCCAATATTTTCTGGGCTAGCGGATTTTCAACCCAGCGTTGAATTGCACGCTTGAGCGGCCGGGCGCCATAAACCGGATCGAAGCCCACTTCGGCCAACTTGCTCATCGCTGCATCTTCGAAGGTGAGCGTCATTTCCTGCTCTTCGAGACGACGATTCAGGTTGCTCAACTGTATCTTCGCAATACCTTGGATCTGCTCCGAGCCCAGCGCATGGAAGACCACTACTTCATCAATTCGGTTCACAAACTCCGGCCTGAAGTGACCCGTAACGGCCTCCATCACCGCCGACTTCATGGCCTCGTATTCACTCTCCTGTGAGCTCATCGACTGAATGATGTCGGAACCGAGGTTGGAGGTCATCACGATCACCGTATTACGGAAGTCCACCGTACGTCCCTGGCCGTCTGTCAGCCGGCCGTCTTCGAGCACCTGCAGCAGGATGTTGAACACATCAGGATGGGCCTTTTCTACCTCATCCAGCAAGAGCACCGAATAGGGACGACGACGCACCGCTTCGGTCAGATAGCCGCCCTCTTCATACCCCACATAGCCGGGAGGCGCACCGATCAGGCGTGCCACCGAGTGTTTCTCCATAAACTCCGACATATCGATGCGCACCATGGCCTCTTCTGTATCGAAAAGAAAGCTCGCCAGCGACTTACACAGCTCGGTTTTACCCACGCCCGTTGGCCCCAAAAACAGGAAGGAACCATTGGGACGGTTGGGATCAGCCAGGCCAGCACGGGAGCGACGTACTGCATCGGCCACCGCTCGCACGGCTTCATCCTGACCAATCACACGCTCATGCAAGGCCTCTTCCATACGCAAGAGTTTCTCTTTTTCACCCTCCAGCATCTTGGACACAGGTATGCCGGTCCACTTGGATACAGTCTCGGCAATCTCTTCTTCTGTCACGCGATTACGCAGCAGGGTCATGCCCATCATTTCGGCCTGGCTGGCCATATCCAACTGTTTTTCCAGCTCGGGGATTTTGCCGTACTGCAGCTCGGACATTAGCGCCAGATCACCGCTACGACGGGCATTTTCCAGTTCGACACGCGCCTGCTCGAGCTGACTCTTCACTTTCTGCGAGCCATGCAGCGCTGCCTTCTCGGCCAACCAGACTTCTTCGAGATCGGCAAAATCTTTCTCGACCTTATCGATCGTGCCGTTAAGATCCTTGAGGTTTTTCTTGGAAGCTTCGTCTTTTTCTTTCTTAAGGGCCTCACGTTCGATCTTCAGTTGAATCAAACGACGCTCTAAACGATCCAGCTGTTCCGGCTTGGAATCCATTTCCATGCGAATCTGACTGGCGGCCTCATCCACCAGATCAATGGCTTTATCGGGCAACTGTCGATCTGCAATATAGCGATGCGACAACTTACCCGCCGCAATAATCGCTCCGTTGGTGATTTCAACACCGTGGTGCACTTCGTAACGCTCTTTGAGGCCTCGCAAAATCGCGATGGTGTCTTCGACTGTTGGCTCGTTCACCATCACCTTCTGGAAACGGCGCTCCAACGCGGCATCTTTCTCAATGTATTCACGGTATTCATCCAGGGTGGTGGCACCCACGCAGTGCAGCTCGCCGCGCGCCAGTGCCGGTTTCAGCATGTTGCCCGCATCCATGGCACCCTCGGCCTTGCCGGCACCGACCATGGTGTGCAGCTCATCGATAAACAGGATGATCTGCCCTTCCTGCTTGGCCAGATCCTGCAATACCGCCTTCAGGCGCTCCTCGAACTCGCCGCGGAACTTGGCGCCGGCGATCAGCGCGCCCATGTCGAGCGAAAGCACGCGCTTGTTCTTGAGGCCCTCGGGGACCTCGCTGTTGACGATGCGCTGGGCGAGGCCCTCGACGATCGCGGTCTTGCCAACGCCCGGCTCGCCGATCAGCACCGGGTTGTTCTTGGTGCGCCGCTGCAGGACCTGGATCGCGCGGCGGATTTCCTCGTCGCGGCCGATGACCGGGTCGAGCTTGCCCCGCTCGGCGCGCTCGGTCAGGTCGATCGTGTATTTCTCCAGCGCCATGCGCTGGTCCTCGGCGCCGGCGCTGTCGACATTCTGCCCACCGCGAATCGCGTCGATCGCCGCTTCGATCGCCTTGCGCTCGGCGCCGGCAGCGGCCAGCGCCTCTTTCAGCGACCCCTTGTCGTCGAGCGCGGCGAGCACGAACAGCTCGCTCGAGATAAACTGGTCCTTGCGCTCCTGCGCGAGCTTGTCGGTGACGTTGAGCAGCTTGCCCAGGCTATTGGAGATGTGCAGCTCGCCGGCCGCGCCCTCGACCTGCGGCAACTTGTCGAGCAACTCGCCGAGCTGCGAGCGCAAGCGATTGAAATTGACCCCGGCGCGCGACAGCAACGGGCGCACCGAACCGCACTGCTGGTCGAGCAGGGCGGTCATCAGGTGCACCGGCTCGATGAACTGGTGATCGCGCCCGACCGCGAGCGATTGCGCATCGGACAGGGCTTCCTGGAA
>JBFHVM010000145.1:0-8376 GCA_041589495.1 Oleiphilaceae bacterium
CACGGGGCCTGGGAGGTCGTGGCTACACACCACTGCCCAAGCCTCAACCCAATCAGATATTGCAGGTGTTTGATTATCCTGATTGGCCTGCAAGTTACGCCAAAAAAGGTATCGATGTCATCTGCTGCCAGCATCGTTTGTCGACCCAGCCCGCCCTGGCCGGTATCAAACATTTAAATCGCTTGGATCAGGTGCTGGCGTCTACCGAACTCGGAAAGGCGCACGAAGGCCTGATGCGTGATCTGCAAGGCCGCTTTATTGAGGGCACTAAAAGTAATCTGTTGGTGTTTGAGAAAGATCGAGTAATAACGCCAACGATTCACGATGCCGGCGTAGAGGGCACCCTGTTGGCGTTTTTACTGGATACGCAATCGACGCACGGCGTACCCATCAGCAAAGGCGAAGTGACCGAGACTACGCTGGCCGATGCGAGCGGGCTGGCCATGGTGAATAGCGTGTTTGGTTGCTGGCCGGTGAAGAAACTCGATAATAAAACGGTGCCCCTCGATAAAAGGGTGAAACCTCTGATGGCACATCTCAATAATCAACTTGGATTCACGTTTTCGCTTTAATGTCTTTTCTGCGCACTCTCAGCATCAAGTTCTTCTGGTTGTTCCTCATCGCGATCGCCCTGGCGGCTTATCTTTATCACAAATCCATACAGGCGCCCCTGAATCTGCCCGAAAAACCCATCGTATTTGAGGTGAATAAAGGGGAAGCACTCAGTTCGGTTTTAAACCGTCTGGTCGCACAGGAGGTGCTGGTTCATGCACTACCGGCTAAAATATATAGCCGTTTAAACAAACTCGACGCGAAGATTAAGGCCGGTGAGTTTGCGCTGGCTGCACCCATAAACACGGTTCAACTGCTGGCCTTACTCACCTCCAATGAACAGATCCGCTATAGTCTCACGCTGGTTGAAGGGCAGCGCTTCAGTGAGGCAAGAGCGCTGCTGGCCGAGCACGAAAAACTCAGACAAACGCTGGCTGGTAAGAGCGACGCTGAAGTTCGCAGCTTGTTAAAGGCAGATTTACTTAAGGCCTATACGCACCCAGAGGGCCTGTTGTTCCCGGATACTTATTTTTACCGCAAAGGTGACAGTGATCTCGATATCCTCCAGCGCGCACACACACGACTGGCCGAAGTGCTTAAGGCAGAATGGCAGCAGCGTAGCGAAAAATTACCCATTAAAACACCGTACGAAGCCCTGATTCTGGCATCGATTGTTGAAAAAGAAACCGGCGTGCCTTACGAACGTGGCGAAATCGCCGGAGTATTTGTGCGACGTCTTAACAAGGGCATGCGGCTGCAAACCGATCCTACGGTCATTTACGGTTTGGGCGATGCCTACAAGGGTAATATTACCCGTGCGCATCTCAAGCAGAAGACAGCCTACAATACTTATCGTATCAATGGTTTACCTCCCACGCCCATTGCTCTGGCCGGTCGCGAGGCGATACACGCTGCGCTGCACCCCAAGGTGGGAACCAGCCTGTATTTTGTGGCCAAGGGGGATGGTTCCCACGTGTTTTCTGATACCATCCAGCAGCACAATAAGGCCGTGCGTGAATATCAGTTGAATCGGCGCAAGGACTACCGTTCTACCCATCGGCCCCAACCATAACAACACAGTGAGCAAAGTTTTGACACGCGGCAAGTTTATTACCATCGAAGGCGGCGAAGGTGTTGGCAAATCCACTAATATCGCATTTATTCAGGCGCAGCTTGAAGCGCGCGGCATAAGCTGTGTGGTCACGCGGGAGCCTGGCGGAACGCCATTGGCCGAAGAAATTCGCGAGCTGCTGATTGCTCCCCGCGACGAAAGCGTGGCCAGTGACACCGAATTGCTGCTCATGTTTGCCGCCCGCGCTCAGCACCTGCAAAACAAAATATTGCCGGCCCTTGATAGAGGTGCGTGGGTGATTTCTGACCGCTTTACCGATGCAACCTATGCTTACCAATCAGGTGGGCGCGGTTTGCCTGCCGAAAAGGTTGCTCTCCTCGAAGACTTCGTTCAAGGCCCCGTGCGACCCGACTGCACCATTTTACTGGATGCGCCACCTGAGGTGGGTATGCAGCGGGCTCAAAAGCGCGGTGCGCTGGATCGCTTTGAACAGGAACGCGCTGACTTTTTCAGCCGGGTGCGCGACAACTATCTCTCCCGCGCCAAAGCCGAACCGCAACGTTTTAAAGTGGTTGATGCGGCACGGGAGCTGGATGCGGTGCAGGCAGAGATCTCCTCTATTTTAAATAGCCTTTAGGGGGCAAACTTGGGTGCGGCCTTGTAATATGGCCACGATCCATTGAATGCACCGGGCAAAACGGAATTTGCGCGAGGCGCGGAACGGTAGATGGGAGACGCTACAGGCGCTAACCAGTCTGACGTATGACGTCTGACGCTAACAGCCTGAGATGACTCAAATTAGAGACAAATTCATCCATCGATGTTGACTCCCCTCCGACGTCGGTGGAAGGTATACGTCTTTGGATTAATTTAGTTCTGCGCTGAGTGCGCTTTGCCTGTTGGCGTCCTTCGTCATACGTCCGGCTAGCCCCGTAAAAGCGTCTTCCGTCTATGTTCTTCCGTCAAGCATCTCCCGCAAATTCCGCTTTGCCCAATTTTCGACAATCGGAACCATCAAGTATCAACAAAAACATAAGCTCACCGAACCAATCAAGTTATGCTCTCACGACTAAAACTGATTCAGAATGATTGCGATCACGACCACCTGTGGCACGGTGAGCAAGGGTAGAAACAGCGCTGTCTTCCATGACTTGGTGGTGTCCTTGATCACCATTACTTCGGTGTAGTCGGTCGATACCCCTGTCATCAAAAAGGCAAAGCTGTTGCCGGGTGCTTTAGCACGGGTCATCAGGTCTGCGGCGATGGGGGTAGAGCCCTCAGAACAGACCTCGATGATGGTCGCGGCCAGTAGTGTTGCCAGCAGGCCTAACAGACTCGCACCAAAATAATTCTGAAAATCCTCCAGCGACACAAAGCCGCGAATTGCGGACGCCAGCAGTACACCGAACAACAACCAGCGTAATACCATACGAGAACCGCTGAAACCTGACTTGACCATCTCTTTAAAAAAGGCAGCATCCCAGGTGTGCGCGCCCCAGCGTCGTCGAAGTTCAGGCCAGAACTCAAAATCCGGATCATGCAGACTGGCGCTGTTGTTAGTTGGTAGAGTGCCGCGCGCTTCGAGGCGATCGAACATCCATCCGGTAGTCATGGCAAGCACGACCGATAACGCAATAAAGGCCAAGGTCCAACCCAAGCCAATAAGGGCGACCAATATGATCGTCAGCGACAGTGAGTTCCATGGGCTGGCAATCAAAAAGGCCATTACTTGCCCAAGGCTCGCGCCCTTGCGTCGCAGTTCCATGCCGACCATCAGAATGCCGTGACTGCAGAGATCCAGCAGCACGCCAGCCAGCGTAGCACGCCATCGGCCCCTGAAGGTTCCACCGGGGCCAAGAACAGACATAACGAATTCCTGTGGCACCTTGCTTAATAACCCAACAAACACGATGCCCAGTAAAATACCCCACCACATGGTGTTCATCAGTTCCAGCACGCTATGACTGATTATGGCGTACCAGGTGTCGTGCCCTTCGATGTACTGCGCAGCAATATAAAACACAACGATAAGGCTCAGGCTAACCCACAACAGCCAATCAAAATTGCTTTTATCGTCAGGGCAACAGCTGGTGGCTTGTTGAGATGTCGCCTCGGTCTTTTGGGTATTGCTACTGCAGCAGCTTTTTACCGGTTCTTCAGTGTGGCAATGCTTGTCACTCATGATGCACCCTCCAAGTCGTTCTCATGATGGTCGGCCAAATTATCGAGTATCGCGCATTGCGGGGCGCCGTCATCCTGACAGCTCCTGGCCAAGGCGACCAAATCCTGATGCATAGCCTTGAGGCGTTTAATTTGATCAGCGACGCGATCGGCTTTTTCTTGCACCAGAGCATGCACATGCTGGCTTTGACGCGAGGGATCGCGATAGAGCTCCAACAGTTCACGACATTCTTCGATGCTAAACCCCGTTTCACGAGCACGATGTATAAAGCTGAGCTGGCTCAGATCGTGAGCTCGGTAATCACGATACCCATTGTCTTGTCGTCGCGCTGGCGTGACCAGACCGATCTGCTCGTAATACCGAATGGTTTGCGGGTTCAAACCAGAGTGTTTGGCAGCTTCACTAATATTCATGTCACCCTCCAATAGTTCTTGAAGGATAGCCTAAACCTTAAAGTAGCTGTAAGGTCAAGAGGGGTTTTTTGAAACCCTTTTGAAAGAAGATCAGTTTTTTACACTAATCATGCCGCGAGCCACGGAGGCCGATAACAAGGCAAACTCCAGGCTGGGTCGGTGACCCGGATTGCCAGCACCCACATCCACTTGTACCTCGTCATCAAAGTAGTGCTTCGCATCTTGTCGAGGCCCCAGGTCAAATCCATAGAGCGTGGGTTTAATACCGGCCATCAGCAGCGCAACCAGCAATTTAATGCCGTTACGCGGGTGGTTATTGGGCGGAAACTCAACCGGAGGCCGGCCAAAAAGGTGTTTGATACCTTGATTAATCATCGCGACATCACTGGCAATCACGTAAGGACGTTTACAGTATTTCATGACGTTTTTAGTATGATTGGGATAGCAAATGATCTTTGAGCTGCGGCAAATATCCCGAAAGCGAGACTGCAATGGCTCGGGATGAGGAAAACGCAGAGTCGTAATGTTTTGCGACAAAAAGTAGTAATCGGCTTTTTTCCCGATTGACGCTTCGAATTGCGGCGCTAACTCGGCCAGATTAAAGCGGAACACACTATCGTGCGCGTCTATTTCAGCACCGTACTCTTTATCCAGCAATGCGTCACTGTTACCCACCATGGCAACGCTGCCTTCGAGCTGAAGTGGCTTTTTAGTTCGGCAATGTTGTATGTGTTCAACGCTATGCATGGAGAATCCGTTTTGAGTTTACTATTTGCTTATATGGGCCGGTGCTTGTTCCCGTTGCCAGGATCATTTTAACGACGCAGAAATATAGAGCAAACTGACGGCTAAGGCACGCTCAATTACTGATCTTGTGACGAGGTTGGAGATGCTGTGAGGCGTGTTTTTATGTAGGTTGGCATTGATGTCAGTGAGGTGTTTACCCCGAACATTGCGTCGACATAAATGTCGTACCTACAAGGTCTAAGCTGTTTCAGCGTCTTCCAAGCAAAAAAAGCCGGGCAAAGCCCGGCTGAAAGCGTTTCGATGTGTGGTCGAAACGCGGAGCGCTTGGCGCACTAGGCGCCCGCTTCACCCCATCTTGCTTATTTACCTTCCCACGACTTGATCAGGTCGTCATAGGCAACGGTTTCACCCTTTGGCTTCTCATTGCTGAGTTTTGCCTTGGGCGAGCCTGGCTTGGCTAGCCACTCCGCGGGGTCGGTTTCAGGATTGAGTTTAGGTCCGCAATCACCTTGCACTTTGGCACGTTCCAGGCGCTGTAATACTTTGTCCTGGGCTGCCGCCAGGCCATCCAGTGCTTCCTGAGGTGTTTTCTCGCCATTGGCGGCTTCTGCAATGTATTGCCACCACAGCTGTGCCAGCTTGGGATAATCCGGTACGTTGGTGCCGGTAGGTGTCCACTGGACGCGAGCAGGGCTCTTATAGAACTCCACCAACCCACCCAGTTTGGGCGCCGCATCGGCCATGGCCTGTGAGGTGATATCCGATTCACGAATAGGGGTCAGACCCACCAGTGTTTTCTTCAGGGAGACTGTTTTGGAGGTCACAAACTGGGCATAAAGCCACGCTGCCTGACGATTCTTCACCGGCGTCGACTTCATAAAGGTCCAGGAACCTGCGTCCTGATAACCCAGCTTCATGCCTTCCTCCCAGTATGGGCCTTTCGGCGAAGGAGCCATGCGCCATTTTGGCGTGCCATCTGCATTGACGACTGGCAGACCGGGTTTGGTCATATCCGCAGTAAAGGCGGTGTACCAGAAAATCTGCTGGGCGATGCTGCCTTGTGCAGGCACCGGGCCGGCTTCAGAGAAGGTCATGCCTTGTGCTTCGGGTGGCGCATACTGACGCAACCAGTCCACGTATTTGGTCGTTGCGTAAACAGCGGCAGGGCCATTGGTCGCACCACCACGACTGGTGCTCGAACCCACTGGGCGACAACCTTCGACACGAATACCCCATTCATCCACAGGCACGCCATTTGGGATGCCCTTGTCACCGGCACCGGCCATGGAGAACCAGGCATCGGTAAAGCGCCAGCCGAGAGATGGGTCTTTCTTGCCGTAGTCCATGTGGCCATACACACGCTGACCGTCGATTTCTTTCACATGTACGGTGAAGAATTCGGCGATGTCTTCGTAGGCTGACCAGTTTTTGGGTACACCCAGCTCATAGCCATAACGCGCTTTAAACTGCTTCTTCAAATCGTCGCGGTTGAACCAGTCGTAACGGAACCAGTACAGGTTGGCAAACTGCTGGTCAGGCAGCTGATAAATCTTGCCATCGGGGCCCGTAGTAAAGGAAAGACCGATAAAGTCCTCAAGATCCAGCGTAGGCGAGGTATATTGCTTGCTGTCGCCATTGATCATGTCAGAGATGGGTACCACCTTGCCATAACGGAAGTGCGTGCCAATCAGGTCGGAGTCGTTAATGTATCCGTCGTAAATGTTGCGGCCACTCTGCATTTGTGTTTGCAGTTTTTCGACCACGTCGCCTTCCTGAATCAGGTCGTGATTCACCTTAATGCCGGTGATCTCGTAAAAAGCCTTGGCAAGCGTTTTGGCCTCGTACTCGTGTGTGGTGATGGTCTCGGAGGCAACATTGATTTCCATGCCGCGGAAGTCTTTGGCGGCGTTGGTGAACCAGGCCATTTCGTCCATTTGCTGTTGCTTGCTCAGGGTTGACGGCTGAAATTCGTTATCCACCCATTTTTTCGCTGCATCGCTATACTGGTCTGCAAAACTCATACTACTGGCGCCAATCGCAAAGGATGCGGCGAGCGCGAGCAGACTGTTTTGCCTCTTCTTATTGTGCATACCTAGCCTCTCTTTTCTTGTTTGAAGTAAAGCTTCCTTGCCCGAAAGCTTTTGGTTGGGTGGCGAGCCACCGGTCTTAATGTACCGGAGTGAAGCCATTTGCCTCAGCCCCAGCGCAATAAAATAGCCATCCACACAACTGCAATCAGGGTGGCTATCCATAAGGCCGCATCGCTAAGCGCGACAAAGGCCAAATGTATGTAGGCGGCGCTGAGCAGACCAATAAACAGTCTGTCGCCCCGCGTGGTTTTAAGGGGTAAGAAGCCTTTGCGTTCTATCGAAGGCGACTTCAGTTCCCAAATCGTCATGGCAGCGAGAATGAGCGCAATGCCCGAAAAAAAGCCTGCGGTGGGCAGGGTCCATGCCATCCAGCTCATGGCTGTTTCCTCTCGTTCTTTTGTTGTTGCATGTCTATACCCTTCCCAGCGCGAAGCCTTTGGCCACATGGTTACGTACAAAATAAATCACCAGCATGCCTGGAATAATGGTCAGCACACCCGCCGCAGCCAGCACGCCCCAGTCGATCCCCGAGGCGGATACCGTGCGGGTCATCACGGCGGCAATGGGCTTGGCGTCTACCGAGGTAAGCGTGCGGGCCAGCAGTAATTCCACCCACGAAAACATAAAGCAGAAGAAGGCCGTTACGCCGATGCCTGAGCGAATCATGGGAATAAAGATTTTGATGAAAAAACGCGGAAAACTGTAACCGTCGATGTAGGCAGTCTCATCGATTTCTTTGGGTACACCACTCATAAAGCCTTCGAGTATCCAAACGGCAAGCGGTACGTTGAACAGGCAGTGTGCTAACGCAACGGCAATGTGCGTGTCGAACAAACCTACTGAGGAATACAGCTGAAAGAAGGGCAGCAGGAATACCGCAGGCGGTGCCATACGATTCGACAGCAGCCAGAAGAACATGTGCTTGTCGCCAATAAACTTGTAGCGACTAAATGCATAAGCGGCGGGCAGGGCGACCAGCAGGCTCATAATCATGTTCAGAGAGACGTAATATATCGAATTCACATAGCCCATGTACCAGCTGGGATCGGTGAATATTTTGACGTAGTTGGCAAAGGTAAAGTCTGCCGGGAACAGCGTCAGCCCACTGAGTATCTCTTCATTGGTTTTGAAGGACATATTCAGCAGCCAGTAGATGGGTAGCAGCACAAACACGATGTAGGCGACCAGACCAAAGCGTGATTTATTCATTTGAGCTCTCCTTAGCGGTCGTCGCGGCTGATGTTCATAATGGTGGTGTAGAACAACCAGCACACCAGCAGAATGATCAGGAAGTAAATCAGCGAGAATGCCGCCGCCGGA
>JBFHVM010000146.1:0-8314 GCA_041589495.1 Oleiphilaceae bacterium
CATTTGCAGGGCTGGGTTTCATTGCAATAGGTGCATTCACGCTCTATCAGGCATGAGCAACTAATCCTGTTTGGCCGACTGCTCTCTGGCTCGCGCAGCTGTGAGTGCGGGCCGAACGCCATTTCGCCCTATATAGGCTTTCAGATTTTCCTGCTCAATGCTCTGTTTAAACGCCATACCCCAAAACAGACAATGGGCCAACAGTACATCTGCCGCCGTAAAGTGGCCTCCAAGTATATAAGCGTGGTCACCCAGGCCGTCACTGAATAATTGCAGAGCTTGCTGAAATTCCCATGCCGCAGTATCAATGATCGCTGCGCAGCGTTGCTCTTTTGGCAGGGCAAATTTGTTTTTGGTTATGGTCCACAAGGGTTGCTCCAGTTCACTAATGGCAAAGCTGCACCACTGATCATAATAGGCACGTCGAACGTTACTGCTATGCGGCACCATTTCAACGTCGGGTTTCAGGCTGGCAAGGAAATTGACGATAGCGGCTGACTCGGTGATTAGGGCACCATCATATTCAACTGCGGGCACTTTTCCGCCAGGATGAATCGCCAGATAGTCTGGCTTTCTGGCATCGCCCTGCATCATATCGACTAATATGTATTCGTAATCAAGCCCGAGCTCTTCGGCCATCCAGGTTGCTCTGAGACTACGTGTATTGGGGTAACCATAGATTTTAAGCACGGTATGTTCCTCTCGTTCTTATTATCCTTAACGCTTGGCTTATCTTTGAAGAAACGCTTCCAAAGCTTGGTCAAGCTCAGTCACGAGTTGCATGAGCCTTTCAGTATCCTCAGTTAAACTCGACGTATGCCCTTGCAGATACGCATGCTCTTTTTCTGCCGCGAAGTGACTCAACTCGGCACCACCAAGCTGCGCTGAACAGGATTTGATACTGTGCATTGCACGAATTAATGCGTCGTCCTGTGCCTTACTCTCCTTACTATTAAGTATCGCACTCTGTTCTACGATATCTTTCATCCCTGCCTCCACCATTGCCGGATAAATTGCCTTGAGAGCATCAGGCATGGCGTCATAAAACGCAGGGTCAAAGGTCGGTAATTTTTTAGCGGAGTCTTGCACGCCTTTTCCTTCATTAATCCAAATGTTTATGGAGAGTCTAGCCGATACCGGCGACACGTGTGTACAAAGCCTAAATTTTACGCAGCACCTTTTACGACTGCCGCCCTCTTCTATACGCATTTTACCTATCACCTGCGTCATCTTTACTACTATCTTAAGTAGTTTTGAGGATTGAGGCGTACAGCATTGGAAACCCTGTTAAGCAAGGCGTCCAACCTTCCCAATGTACCCAAAGTGGTTCAGGAACTCATTGAAAATTTCAATAACCCGGACATTGATTTAGCAAATATTTCAAAAAAAGATGCAGATGGAACAGGAGTTTTCTACCAAAGCGATGAGATTGGCCGTTTCTGAGAGATATGGCGCCAGGCGCAAAGTTGCGTCAATTGATTTCGCCGTCGTCTTACTCGGCAACTTCCCAGGAGACCTTGGCGACAAGCTCGGGCTCGACCTACTGGTATTTTCAAAAAAACTCTTTGAACTTACCGAACCTGAAGACGACATTAACGAGCTGCCATCCTGACGATGGCTCCGACAGGCGCTATACTTGAGCTCCTCGCAATAGCAAGATGGCGCCACTATGACTTATCAACACCTTTCCTGCGACCAGCTTAAAACCTGGATGGACGAGGGTAACAAAGAGCTTACCCTCATCGATATACGTGACCCTCAGTCCTTCGTAACCGGGCACATCCCCGGCGCGATCCTCATAGACAATAGTAACGTTCAAAAGTTTATTTCTGAAACCGACCTTAGCCAGCCGCTAGTGGTTTGTTGTTACCATGGCAACAGCAGTCAGGGTGCAGCGGACTTTTTCAATCAACATGGCTTCAAAGAATGTTACAGTCTCGATGGTGGCTACGAAGCCTGGCGCCAGCTGGCCTAAAGCAAACTATCACGTACGTCAAACCCCACTATTAAGGAAGCACAATGAGCGAAAGCCTCGTCACAGGCCAGCACGGCACCCCCCTGACACTAATTACCCAAGAACAATACCAGGATTGGTTCGACCGGCAAGACGCGTTTACACGCGCTCAATTAGATAACTGCGCCTACAAAGGGCGCGGACACGCCGTTATACTCAACTCTCAGGGCGCCCTGGAGCGCATCCTTTATTCGGTCGAATCTCTTGAAGAGTACTTCCTAGCGGGTGACCTTCCCAATATATTGCCACAGCAATGTTATCACCTGGATATCGCTCAACTCGACCTGAACGCAGGATCAATCGACGAATCCGAAATAACCCAACGATTTGCTGAGAGCTGGGGCTTAGCTGCCTATCGCTTCGAACGCTATAAAGCCAACGAAGAGAAACCGGCAACTTTGAATATAGATAACAAAAACCTGTTCCAAGCCGCCACGGCAACGATCAAAGCCATTGGCTTGACGCGGGACCTGGTTAATACTCCTGCCAGTGACATGATGCCCGAAGATCTGTCCCGAGTGACGCATACGCTAGCTAATGAATACGGCGCCGTGGTTGAAGAGATAACAGGCGATGACCTGTTGGCACAAAATTACCCCATGATTCACGCAGTCGGACGTGCCAGTGTTCATCCCCCCCGGCTAATTGACCTTCGCTGGGGAGATATCAAGCACCCGAAGATTACGCTGGTTGGAAAAGGCGTTTGCTTCGATAGCGGTGGTCTTAATCTTAAGCCGGGCAACTACATGCGCCTGATGAAAAAGGACATGGGCGGGGCCGCACACGTACTTGGCCTGGCGGCAATGATTATGGCCAATAATCTTCCCTTGCGATTACGTGTATTAATCCCTGCCGTAGAAAACGCCATATCCGGCAATGCTTTTCGACCCGGCGATGTAATCCCGACGCGAAAGGGTCTTACGGTCGAAATAGACAATACTGATGCAGAAGGCCGGCTCGTGCTGTGCGATGCACTTTGTGAAGCGGGTTCAGAATCACCTGAGCTCATCGTTGACTTCGCCACCTTAACCGGCGCGTGCCGAGTGGCGTTGGGAACCGAATTGCCTGGCATGTTTTGTAATAATGACGAATTAGCACACGGCATTTTCAGTGGCGGGCAACGTGCCGGTGATCCGGTATGGCAGTTACCTTTACATGCCCCCTATCAGGATATGCTCAAAAGTGATATCGCTGACACTGTCAACAGTGCCGCAAGCCCCTATGCGGGTGCCATCACCGCAGCGCTGTATCTCAAGTTATTTGTCGCTGACGACACGCCTTGGCTTCACTTTGATGTAATGGCCTGGAACCTGCGCAAGTTACCTGGTCGCCCTGTTGGTGGTGAAGCATTTGGCATTCGCGCTGTGTTTGGCTATTTACAAGAAAAATATAAAAACGCGTGACACAACACTTGATGTCTACATCATGTAAGATGTCGAAATACGGTGACTGACAGGCACGTTAAAAAACTCATGGAATGCCAAATCGGGATTGAGGGAAAGAGCACATAATAACAATGCATACACCTACGCTAGGCATCAACACCGTCATAGACTTGTACTATTTACTACTTGATCGAGGCATGGCCAAGCGCGACCTCAATCGCATTCTCAATCTCGACGGCGCGGACATTGGAAACCCTGACCTCCGCGTATCCATGGCGTGTTTACCACGCTTGTGGGATGCAGCTTATTCAATTACCGGTGATCCCGCGGTCGGCTTACGCATTGGCTCCACGGTAAAACCCGAACAATTGAGCATCATTGCCCAAGCCCTGTTGCAAAGCGAGAACTTACAGCAAGGTCTCACACATTACATTCGTTTTATGCGTCTGGTTAACGAAGCGGTGCAGCTTGATCTCAACTTTGAAAACGGTCAGGCAATACTGGACTTTCTGATCGACCCGGCCGGATATCACCGATCTGAGGTGGAACGCACTGTTGCTGCGGCTATCGCACGCGCCAGATTCGCATTAGGCTCGGCTATTAGGGTAAATGGTGTACATTTCGCTCATCCGGCACCAGGCTATGCAGATGTTTATGCCGAGGTATTCAAGGCCCCTGTTCACTTTGAACAACCAGTGACCCGACTTGTATTTGACAAGAGTCTACTAGTATTAAAACCGGAGAAGCGCAACCCATATGTTTATCAGGCCCTTGTACAACACGCTGAAACGTTACTGAGCAAACTCAGTCCACGCGATGACCTAGAAGATGCGCTCCGAAACTACATTCGTAGTCACTTGGCGCAGCACCACCTGGATGTGGAGAGTGCAGCCGAAAAACTGCACATGAGTCGCCACACCCTGTATCGCAAACTGAAAAAGTCCGGCCTTTCCTTTCAGGCACTTGTTGATAAAGTTCGCCAGGAACAAGCACTTGACCTGCTTGATCGTAAGGAAGTGTACATCAGCGAAGTGGCTTTTTTGCTTGGCTTTTCCGAATTGAGCGCATTCAGCCGGGCCTTTAAACGCTGGACCGGTCAATCACCGGCCCAGTATCGCGAGCAACAACTCGAAAGCAATTCCCATTAGGTGATCTATTCGAACACCACTTTTTGACGCCGGGCATACCAGCCATCTAGTTTGTCGGCATAAGCCGCTTCTACCACATCACGCTTAAGTTTTAAGGTAGGCGTCAGAAAACCATTTTCTATTGTCCAGGCATGCGAAACCACTGCGACGAAACTAAGGTGTTCATGCGGGTCGAGAGTCCTATTCACTTCAACAATTTTTTCCGCGATACTTTGTTCCAATTGCTCTTTAAACGCGGAATCGTTTTGACGAGGCTGATTTGCCTCGGTTAACACAACCAAAGCATGTGGCTGTGGTTGATTGGCTCCCGACACACACACCATATCGATATCCGGGTGAGTGATCAGCTTATTTTCAATAGGGGCAGGGGCAACGTACTTCCCTTTCGAGGTTTTAAAGAGCTCCTTGGTCCGCCCTGTGATTTTTAATCTGCCGGACTCATCCAGTTCACCACGATCACCCGTTTTCAAATAGCCATCATCGGTAAAAGCTTCAGCCGTTTTATCTTCTGCCTTGTAATACCCTATCATGTTGGTCACGCTCTTTACCTGTATTTCACCATCGGCAGCAATACGACAATCCACACCCGGTAAAGGTTCGCCAACGTAACCCAAACGGCTTCTGCCGGGTTGAGACATATGCGAATAACCAAAATTCTCGGACATGCCATACCCCTCAAGCAACTCCAGACCAAGGCTTCGATACCAATCGAGAATGTCGGCACTCAAAGGCGCTGAGCCACTACCCGCGTAGCGCACGTGTTCAAGCCCCAAGGTACGTAAAATCTTCCGCTTAATGAATCGATTGAGAAGGGCTATTTTGAGGAGCCGCGACAATTTTTTGGGCGGCATTTTGGCAAAGATACCCGACTGGAATTTAGACCAAATACGCGGCACTGCCATAAATAAAGTAGGTTTGGCACGATTAAGGTCAGCGACGAAAGTGTCTAAGGTTTCCGCGAAAAATAATTGAAATCCGCTACGCAAAGATCCCATCTGCACCACGAACCGTTCAAATACGTGGGACAAGGGTAAATATGAAAGCATACGGTCGTCATGATGAATATTAAGTGAGTTCGTCACGCCCTTAGATGCCAAAGACATTGCTTGGAAGCTCAACATAACACCCTTGGGTTTTCCTGTACTGCCAGAGGTATAAACGATGGAGGCCAACTCGCTGGCTTCACGGTGTACCTCTCCCGCAATAGGTGTTGATTGCTTGACCGTTTCGTACCAGGATGGATAACGCTCGAGTGCATGCTCTGGCGCAAGATCGAAAGCCAGGCCCGGCAAACTATCGGGCACGCCTTCTCTCATTCTTTCCCAATCATCAAGCTTGCCAACAAACACGAATTTGGCTTCTGAATGATCCAGAATATAGCGTACTGTGTCGGCATTCAGTGTGGGATATAAAGGAATAGAAACATGACCGGCCATCCAGATAGCCAAGTCTGCCATAATCCATTGCGCACAGTTTTTGGACAATAAAGCAATATGACTGCGCTGTGGGAGATCCAGGCTTTTTAAATAGCCTGCCATGCGCCGTACTTCGCGCATCATTTCGCTCCAGGTATAGGTTTGCACCTCATTGCCGGCGATTGGCTGCGTCATATAAAGTTTGTTAGGAAAGGCTTTTTCCCAACGGTAAACCATATCCAAAACAAGTGAGACGCGTTCAGCGGGTGATCCGCTCGTAACCACCTGCTCCGCAATGGGATTAATAACGGGCATGTTCATATTGGCCTCCTGATGAACCAGCTATTTTTGTTTGCAGTCTTCCATAATTTGATGCCGAAGCTTAGCAGTCTGGCTGCACGACTCACTTGACCTCTTTCGTACATCGGTTGACCTTGCGTTGCAATTTGAACAAAAAGCGCATTGTGCCACTATCGAGAAAAACTAAATCAATACCTTCGGCGAAATGCACACGGAGTTTCTATACACTTCGGCACGAAACATTAATAAAGACAGCCACTATTACACGTATGAATCAGGCAAAAAACGTCGAAGGAACAGAGCTCAAATCATTGTTCGCCATGACCTGGCCTATGCTTCTGGGTGTGCTATCGCTTATGAGCTTTCAGCTCATCGACAGTATTTTCATTTCACGACTAGGCGTCGATCCTCTCGCCGTTGTCGGCTTTACCATCCCCATTTACCAGGCAATTATTGGCATACAGGTAGGCATCGGCATTGCCATGACAGCCCTGATTTCTCAGAGATTAGGATCAAACAAGGAGCATGCGGCCCAGACACTCGGGAGCACTATATTAATCTTCGGTTCCGCATTGGTCGCTGTGGTGTGCATCGGTTTATGGTTTGGGCGAGAGCAAATACTAGCCCTTATGGACGGAGAGCCTGACCTTCTCCCCCTGCTGAGCGAGCTCTGGTCAGCCTGGTTATTCGCGGCTTTTACGGGGGCTGTATTGTACTTTGGGTACAGCATCTGTCGTGCGCATGGCAATACCCTGCTTCCAGGCGCCTTAATGGTGGCCACCAGTATTCTAAATATTGCGCTGGATCCACTCTTTATTTTTAGCTTCAAGATGGGCTTAATCGGCGCGCCTATCGCGACACTCGCATCCTTTGCTACTGGCATGCTTATCGTCTATCCCACCCTATTCAAACGCCAGTGGTTGGGCCTTAGCAAACAAATTCACCAACTTACGGATCAAATCAAAGATTGCCTGGCTATCGCCCTACCCGCCATGGTCGGCCAACTCATGCCTGCTCTGGCGGCGATCCTGGCGACGGGTCTGGTTGCGGATTACGGTACGAGCGCGGTCGCAGCGTGGGGATTAGGCGTTCGAATCGAGTTTTTCAGTCTGGTGCTTGTTCTGGCACTGACCATGTCAATGCCGCCTATGGTGGGTCGGCAATATGGTGCAGGGAACTATCCAGCGATCCAGGATCTGGTAAAACTGGGCGTAAAAGTCATTATCGTAGTGCAGCTACTACTGGCATTACTGATCGCACTGCTTGCGTCTCCATTAAGCATATTTATGGCGGACGCTCCTGAAGTAGCCGGACTCGTAGAAATATACCTCTACTTCATGCCCTTTAGTTATACCTCACTGGGTATATGTATGCTGATGGTATCGATGAGCAATGCGGTATCACAGTCAGTCAGGGCTCTGACGATATCCACGTTGCGCCTGTTTGCCTTTTATCTGCCTCTATTATTTTTGGGCGCTCAGATAGGAGGTTTCGCGGGATTGGTAGCTGGCGGCGCCATTGGCAATATCATTGCCGGCCTGGTGGCCTGGCAACTATTTCAAGCAGGCATAAAAAAAGCCTCACCCTAACCGGGTGAGGCTGTTTGATTAGCTCAAGTGCGCATCACGCGCTCTTGGCGAAATCCAATCCTACCTTATAGAACTTGGCAGGTAGGCGGATGTTCGTAGTGAAGGTTCTGAAATCATCATCTTCATTCCCATCATCCAGAATGACCTCAATACTCCCGCCTTCCCGCTCAAGAAAGCCTTTTACTGCATCCATGCCTACACCTCGACCGGAAACATCGGTGACCGCTTCGGCCGTTGAAAAGCCGGAGGAGAAAATGAGGTTTGCGATCTCAGCTGCCGAAGGCTTCGGCGTATCCGCTTCATAGATTCCTTTCTCAATTGCCATTTCGTAAATCTTGGTGATGGCAATGCCACGACCGTCATCTTTTACCGCAAGGTTGGAATAGTCATCATATCGCGTCACGGTCAAGGAAATCGTACCAGACTCGGGTTTTCCTTTTTCCTTGCGCTCTTCAATGCCCTC
>JBFHVM010000147.1:0-8287 GCA_041589495.1 Oleiphilaceae bacterium
ACAAAACCCTCTGGCGGCCTTGTTAATTGCGCCAAGTCAGGCTCACCGAGCAAAAGTATATCTGTGAGCACTGTGGCATACTGCTTCATGGATTCATGTCGGGAAATATGGTTTTTTTCTTCTTCAGCTTTGCGTGCTACAAAACAGTTCAATAATGTGCGCAGTTGTTCCCCGGGTTCTTCCGGCGCGACGAAATGTTCACGAGCAGGATGGAACAAAAAGCCCTGAATCAGGGTTGCTCCCGTTTCCACAGCAAACTCAAATTCTTTTTCTGTTTCCACGCCTTCGCAGAGAATCTCACAGCCGATACGCTCCGCCATAAAGCCAATGGCTCTCACCGCATCGTGGGCGATCCCGCCTTCGACCGCTGCTTTAAAAAAGCGCATGTCGAGTTTAATCAGATCCGGTTCCAGCGCAACCAGTCTCCCTAGCTCCGAATAACCCGCACCAAAATCATCAATCGCGATTTTAAGGCCCGCCTCGCGGTACTGGCTCACCAAGCGCTGAATCAGTTCCAGATCGCCTTCGGTTTCGGTTATCTCGATCACCACTCTGCCGGGATCGACACCAAATTCGTCAAGCATCGCGATGGTGGGCACCACCCCCTCACGCGGTAGCTGCTGAATCCATTCAGGCGAAATATTCAAGGTAAGAAACGTCTCCTCTGGCATATCTGCCATACTGGCCAAGGCCTTGCGACGAACACAGCGATCCATGTCACGCAGAAATTCCCGCTCTGTGCTCGGATCGGCGAAGTACTTGCCACAACTGACCCCATCACCATTCTCCAGCTGCTCTCGCGCCAACGCTTCGTAACCGGAAATTCGACAACGCGTGATGTCGACAATGGGCTGAAAATGAGGAATAAAACGATTCATAGCGGTCTTCATAGTTTTAAAGCTGTCTATTCTAGCCAAGACTTACGCAGCATCGGGTAAAAAAGCGTAAGTAAAAGCAAACACTTAGCGCTCGTATTTGGTGCAAACTGTCGAGACTAGAACAACCGGAAACCGTGCAGTCTCTGGGCAACCCCGTTTTTTCTACACATTTATGTCCTCGTCTGCGAACATGTGCGACACTGCCCCCGAAAAACCCGGGTGAGCGACCAGAAAAATCAAGAGGGAAACATGATAAAAGGAAGTTGCCTCTGTGAAGAGGTAAAGTATGAGTATGACGAAGCTATCAACGAAGTCGCCATTTGCCATTGCCATCAATGTAAACGAGCTCAAGGGACGCCCTTCGTCACCAATTCCCCTATTAACGCAAACAAATTTCGCTTCACGCGAGGCATGAAGTTCGTGAAGGAGTTCTTTTCGAGTCCAAACAAGCGGCGTGTATTTTGTTCTAATTGCGGCAGCCCGTTTTACAGTCAGCGTACCGACACACCCGAAACTATACGACTAAGGCTGGGCACCGTCACCGAGGGTCATATTCCCGAACCAGGCTACGAAATATATTGCGAGTCCAAATCGGAGTGGTTCAATGCGAGTGCCGAACGGCCGGAGTTTGAGCAAAATATAACCTGATCTTTGTTATTCCCCGATTCGTTGGCACGACTTATAGATTCCGGATAGCGCTACGCGCCTCCGGAATGGCGTGAGACGGGCGTCTTCCTGCTTCCATCATTTCCCTAAACCTTAAACCGATGCACCGTACCCGCCAGATCCATGACCAGTAACTGCATCTGCTGACCGGCAGCATTGGCTTTGCCCATCACTTTAGCCGTATCGTGGGCGGCCTGGTTTATGTTGCCAATGTTTTTGTCGATTTCTACCACCACATAACTCTGCTCTTCAGACATCCCTGCTACATCGTTTGCCATATCAAACAGCCGATTCACGGATGCGGTGACGTTCGCCATGTAGTGATCCGTATCGGCAAAGGCCGCTTTACTCTGGCCAGCTATTTCATCCGCCTGCTGGATAGCATGCACTGCTTTCTGACTGCCCTCTTGCAGGCTATCTATCTTGGCGACGATTTCTTCAGTACTTTGCTGGGTTTTTCCTGCCAAAGCGCGCACTTCATCGGCGACGACGGCAAAGCCACGACCACTTTCTCCTGCCCGAGCGGCCTCAATAGCCGCGTTCAGTGCCAGTAGATTGGTCTGTTCCGCGATGCTTTGAATCACATCCACCACGGAACCAATTTCACCGCTGTAGGTATTCAACGCATCGATCACGGAGGCTGCCGAGGAAATGGTTTCTTCCAGATGTTGCAATTGCTGCCTGACGCTGGACGATACACTTGCCGTGTGTTGCGCATCCTGTTGGATATTTTCGACCTGTTCGCGCATTTCGCTAATACTACCCGAGACCTTTTCAACCGTCGCCGTCATCTGCGTCATGGCAGACGACACTTGATCGAGCTCTTGCTTCTGCGCTTCTGCTGCCGCGCTGGCCTGATCAAACATGTGCGCCATATCTCCAGTTAATGCTTTAGCCTTGATCGTCGAAGTCGTCACGTCGGCGACCACACTTTGGGTATTGGCAATAAAACGGTTGAGTCCCTCTGCCATATCGGCGATCTCATCTTCGCCTTTGATATGTGCACGCTGCGTTAAATCTCCCTCGCCATCGGCAATGTCCCAGATGGCGGTGCGCAAGACGCGCACACGTTTCAGCACGGCACGAGAGAGGAGAGCAACCACCGCAATCATTAACACCAGACCGGAGCAAATTACCGCAATGGTCAAAGCATTGCTAAGCGATTGGGAGGATTCGGCGATAGCCAGATTGGCATCGGTAAGCGATTGAAAGGTATTCAGTTCAACCTGTTTATTGGTCTGCCGCAGATTGCCGATCATTTGACGCGCTTCGCTTTCCATCTGATCCCGCGCAGTTTTCAGCACTTCACCAATCATAGACACGTAAGCGGTATCAAGATTTAGCAGCTCCTGTTCGATTGCGCCTTTGCTGATCCCCAGAACAAACTGGCCCAGTTCAACATCATTGGAGCTTACGGGCTTGCGCACAATCACCACAGAATCATCACGCGATGCCGCATCCAACACCTTGTTGACCGAGCCTCTTACGGTACTTTGCTTTAACAGGGCCTTGATCGTAGGGTTCTTGCGATCGAGATAGCGGGTCATTGCCCGCTCTTTGTCATTGAGAAACACCGCAAACAAAACATGCGGCGATGCATGGGCCAATTCGGCCATGCGGGTAAGCTGCGGAACATCCTGATCCCAGTAAAAAGGGGCTGCGAGGTCGGCAAGGATGGCTCCACTGGTCTGAGCAGACTGTATCAGATACTCGCTCAACACCTCCCCCATATCCTGCTTCTGACTGGCCAGACGGGCTTGCAGTACGTCACCCAACTGCTTGCTTACTCTTTCGCTGGTTGTTGTCACCAGTGTTGCCAGTTTTGCATTGGCATTTTCGAGTCGCTCGGCAGTCTTCTGTTGGCTAGCCTGTAACTGCTGATTAAGATCCTTCTGCATACTGCGAATATTATTCGAACTAATCGTCAGAATAAGCGCGGCCTGCACCACAATACCGATCATTAATGCCAAATGTATCGGCTTAAGAAGTGGGCTCGAAATTTCATCTTTTAGGGCCAACATCGCTACGCTCCGGACTATTTTTTATCCCTAAAGCATAGATGAAAAATCCGACTTGTTAGACCTATTTCAAGCGCGATAATCCGCCATAAACTGAGCAGGGGTTTGGCCCGTTACCCGCTTGAAACTTCGCCGGAACGCTGCCACTTCACTATAGCCAAGCAAATGACCGGTTAACTCAACCGTCATATTGGGTTCGCGCAGATAATGTTTGGCCAAATCCATCAAAACCGTATCGCGCACTTGCTGAAAACTCTGGCCTTCTTCTTTCAATCGTCTTAGTAGGGTTCGCGGGCTCATATTGAGTTCGGTTGCCATATCGGTGCTATTCCATAACTTTCCCGGATTACGGGAAATCATGTCGCGCACCTGATCCGCGAGACTCCTTTCGTGCTGCATCTTACGCAAAGCTGCTTCACATTGTGCCACCGCTTGGGCATGCAATGCCTCATCGGCAACCGGTGATGGCAAAGCCCGTAGGCTTTTGTGCAGACAAAGGCCCGTCACAGGTGCATCAAAGTGCAAAGGCAAGGCAAAGTATTCATCATAGCGTGCAGCGTACTCCGGTGAGGGAAAGGCAAATTCCATGCGCCCCTGCAATGGTGCTGCACCACTGAAAAACTCAACTGCAGCGTAAATGGCGCTCATCACCGATTCGTGCAAAAAACAGCGAATATCTTTGAGGTCGATGGGTTCGTGCATTCGAATACACAGATACTCGCCTTCTTCGCTCACGGACAATTCAACAAATTGTGCTCGCATTTGGCTATAGCGAGCCAGACATTCCAGCGCTACACCCAGATTTTGCCCACTGAAAGCAGCAACCCCTAAGGGGCCATGACTGGATAGGTGTAAACGGCGACCAACCGAAAGCCCAAGATGGGGCTCGTCTGCGAGCTTCAGTGCATTGGCAAACAGCTGGCGCTGCACAGCGAAAGGCACGCTGGCATCAAGTGCCATCAAGCCCTCGTAATCAAGATCCGTATGATTGAAAAATGCCGTGCCACTTTCTGCTTCAAGCCGCAGGTGACGAAAGAGTATTCGCGCATAGGCGAGAGAGAGATGTTCATGCTCCATGGAGTACATGCTATCTCTGCCCGGCCTCTGTGTCACTATTTATCCCCCCACTGGCATGATCAGCCCTCTTTTCTAGATCGTGCCGCACTTACTATGTCACCATCCGTCATGAGATCAGGAAACTAAGCATGTCATTGGCAAACCCCATAGAAAAACAAGATAACGAAGCGCTTTTCCGACAATTGAGTTTACGGCCTCGCATCGCCTGGCCAACCGTTATACTCATGCTCTTTGCGTTTAGTCTATTTGCAACAAGCTCGGGGGCTTATCTGTATGAAAGCCTCACTTTGAGTGCCGCTATCATGTTCAACGCAATCGCCGCATATCTTGTATTTACAGTTGCGCATGACGCTTCACACAATGCACTCAGCACCAATCGTTCGCTCAATGACTGGTG
This sequence comes from Oleiphilaceae bacterium, assembly GCA_041589495.1. GTDB lineage: Bacteria > Pseudomonadota > Gammaproteobacteria > Pseudomonadales > Oleiphilaceae > PZPK01. The sequence continues at coordinate 5,037 of JBFHVM010000147.1, forward strand.
CGGCCGGTTCAGTACCGCTCTGCTTTCGCCGGTGCCGTTCTTTAAGATGTTTCGCTACATCCACATGCAGCACCACCGCTTTGCCAACGATACCGAAAAGGACCCCGATCTGTATTGTGGTCGTGGCAAAAGATGGACACTACCCTTGCGCTGGGCCAGCCTGGATCTGCGCTATTTTGTTCGTTATTTGAATCCAGAGCTGTTTACATCGCGGCCTAAAAAAGAACAGCGCGAATTCATGCTGGCCTGCACCTGGGCAATTACCATCGCCTCCCTGTTTGTGTGGGCAGGTTTCGGTATCGAATACCTGACACTGTTTATTTTGCCGACCAGAATTGCTGTCTTCTTTTTGGCCTTTGCCTTCGACTTTCTGCCACACTATCCCCACGAAGCCAATGCTAAAGAAGCCCCTTATCAGGCAACAGTAAATCGTGTGGGCCAGGAATGGTGGCTAACTCCCGTGCTAGTGTCGCAAAATTACCACTTAGTGCATCACCTCTACCCTACCGTACCTTTTTACCGCTATCTGCGTATTTGGCGCGCTCGTGAACGTTACCATATGGCACAACAGCCGGCTCAGGTCTCAGCGTTTGGTTTGGGTGCCAACGCGTCAGCTAAAGCAGAACCATCGCCCTCGTAGCGCTGCTCCACATAGTCTGGTCGGCGCCAGAAAATACTGAAATCTCGATAACGCCAGACATCCCGCCACATTTGCACAAACTCGTCGAGGTTTAATCGCAGAGGGTTCAGGGTGGCGGGCTGGCGACTGGTTAAACCGTATTCCAGCCGGCTTACCTTTCGTTCGTCCACAAAGGTGCCAAATAAGCGGTCCCAGATGATGAGCACACCACCAAAATTGCGATCGATCTGGTCTGGTTTGCAGCCATGGTGTACGCGATGATGAGAAGGGGTATTGAGCACCCATTCCAGGGGACCCAAGCGTTTAATTACCTCGGTGTGCAAAAAGAACTGATAGGCCAGGCTGGCTTCAATGGCAATGATTGTCCAGTTTTTGTCAAAGCCAATCAGGGCAAGTGGAATCCACCATAATACCCAGCCAAAATTAAGATCGAGCAAAAAGTTCTGTCGTAGGGCCGTAGAAAAATTCAGGCGTTTGGAAGAGTGATGCGTAACGTGCACGGCCCACATCCAGCGCACCTTGTGCATCGCAACATGATAAAAGTAATAGAAAAAATCGGTAGCGATAAACAGCAACAGAATACTCTGCCAGTTGAGCTCGGCCTCGTATTCAAATCCCCACTGTCGCACACTCTCGTAGAAAAACTGGATAAACAAGGCAATGGCAATGCCGTCGACTACCTTGTACATGCCTCCGGTGGCAATATTGGCGAGACTCTCTTTAAAGTGGTAGGCGTTTTTTCTTCCCTGACGACTAAGGTACCAGGCCTCCCATACGATAAGTGACAAAAACAGCACCCCAAAGATGGCAATAAAACTCAAGGCATGTAATACATCATTCATAATCGACTGGGTATGTTTGTGAGTGATGCCTCCAGTTTAGGCATCTGTGAGCGAAGGGTATTGATCTTTTTGCCCTGTTTTTTGACAATCTGCGCCATATGCTGAATAACTATTTTATCTCTCGCGATGCCATTGGCTTTCTGCAGCACTATTTGGAGGTGTGTGGAAAAGCCGAATCTGCGCAAAAGAAGCTGCTGAATCAAATCACCCAACGGCAGTATATGTCCTATGAGCTTTGGTGGCAGACCCTCGAAGATCTTGCTGTGGCGCTAGACGAACCTTGCCTGGGCCTTGAGGTGGGTAAGCAGGTTACGGTCGCACAATGCGGCATTCTGGGTTACCTGTTTCGCACCAGTCGCGATGCGTTGGAAGCCCTTCACTGCTTTAAGCGCTTTGAACGTCTGATCTATGCGGGTAGCCATGTTCGCACCGAAATGACGGAAGACACACTTACCCTGATGTGGGATCCCGATTACGGCTATTCCAGTCAACTCTCTGACGAGTTATTACTGGCTGCCATGGTGAATGTGATGCGAGAGATCATGGCGCCCCATCACTTTCACGCCACAAATATTCAGTTTACACAGGCCTTACCGGCAAATAGCGTGCAACGCTATGCGGACTTTTTTCAGTGTGATGTTCAACAAACTCAAAGCTGCTTGCGCATCAGCTTTCCACTATTGCAACTAGAAAAATCGATACCTCAAGGAGACGCCCAACTGCATCTCCTATTGGACCAACAGGCGCAGGCTCAATTGTCGCGTTTGCCAGCCGACGATACTTTCCTCGAAGGACTGCGCGAGACCATGTTACGCGCCTTGCATGAAGGCAGACCGGAGGCCGACTTCGTTGCCCGCCAGTTGGGAATGTCGGCTCGAAGCCTACACCGCCATTTGAAGCAACGGGGAATGCTTTATCGTGATACCTTACGAAATCTTAGACAGGATATGGCACAGGTATATTTGCGCGATGACAAACTCACGCTGGCTGAAGTTGCTCTATTGCTAGGTTATGCGGAGCAAAGTGTTTTCAATCGCGCCTTTAAATACTGGTTTGATGTCAGCCCGGCGCAGTGGCGGAAACAAAATTACCATTGATTTTGTGAAATTACCGGCTATCTTTGCTGCTTTTTTTGAGGAAGACACCATGCAAGCACTTCGTTTTTCCGGTTCGTTATTGGGAGCTCTGCTGTTGGGCGCAGCGACACAGTTTAGCTATGCAGAGTCCCCTTTTATGACGGCCAAGCAATATGAGGACTACAGCGTGCGCTATCAGTGTATTCTCATTCGTTATCACGATGATCTGGAAAAGAAAGAAGCCGCCTTGGTAAAACTGGACGCCGATTACAATCTCAACGATGACAATTTCGACGCCTTCGATGAGCTGGCCAGCGAATACGAACGTGATCAGGATTTACTGGACGAAGTGCGTGCCCGCGTTGCCGAAGAGTGCACATCATAAAGTTTAACGGTTCTATCCTCATGTAACGGGAGGCTTCGCTTCGTCTCCCTTCATACCTTCTATAAACCGCTGGCAAAATAACTCCCAGCTTAGAGGTTTGCAGAGATAGTAGCCTTGCACGTAATCGCAGTTGGATTGGCGTAAATAATCCAACTGCTGTTCATTCTCGACGCCCTCAGCCACGATTTTCACTTCATACAGTTTGGCCAGAGAAAGAATCACATCAACCATCAAGGCCTGTCTTTGGTCAGGCTCACCAATACTCCAGACAAAGCTGCGATCTATCTTCAGCGTGTCAACAGGATAGG
>JBFHVM010000148.1:0-8251 GCA_041589495.1 Oleiphilaceae bacterium
GAAGACTCAGAAGTAAACATCTTAGAGAACGCAAACACAAACAGCAAAATTGTTGCTAAGGCTCATAGGGGAGCCACTTTTTATGGATTGGAGAGTTCTGGCAGGTGGTTACAAATTTTTCATCCATACGAAGGCCTTTTGGGCTTCGTTGAAAAGCACCAAGTGCGTGAGTTTGCTAACAACGGATACAATGCTTCACCCTATCCGGCAAAACCAGAGCCTAAAGCGGGTTACACCACCTGTAATACGAAATGTATTAACGGTGACTGCTATCGAACCTATTCGGACGGAAGGCAAGTTCATTTTCAAGCAGAGCAGAAATGGAATTCGTTTAATAACCAATTTGAATGGGAGTCTGGTAGCTGCTAAGTGCCTCAATGATCCCGACTTCATCTGCATCTGAGTTTGCTGAAAACGACCACCTTGTTGTCGCCAAACTCGGAATCCCTTTGTCTGTTTATTTGTATTTTGCGAAGAAACGGAGCGCCTATCCAAGGGCTTTTGGGCTCGGTGCCGACAAGCATGTCCGCTTTTTTCCAGATTTGAGACTAAAAAAGACCAAGCCAAAAACGTCGCCTTTACCCAAACCTCAGCCCTAATTTTGGTAGGAGCTTAATGTCCGCTCCTGTCTAATTCCGGTAGTCAGGCAACTCAGACACCAACTTCCGCTTTGACCTCTGAATTCAATTGATCATCTCGTTGTGCAGCGAGAGCTTTTAGAGGGCTTAGCCAGACAATGACTGGGTTGGGCATTTAGCGTCGGACGTCAGACTCCAAACGTCCGACCGGGCCAAGCCTCGATAAGGGCATCTCCCGCACCAACACTCAAATCACTTCACCAGCCGCCACACCACTGGCCCAGGCCCACTGAAAGTTAAACCCACCCAAATGCCCCGTCACGTCGAGCACTTCGCCAATAAAATAGAGGCCTTTGTGATCACGGCTTTCCATGGTTTTGGAGGAGATGCGATCGGTGCTGACGCCACCCAAGGTGACCTCGGCTGTGCGGTAGCCTTCGGTACCCGAAGGTTTGAGTTGCCAGTGGTGGAGTTTGTCGGCGATGTCGCTTAACAGTTGGTCGCTGAGTTCGGCCAGGGGGCGTTCGGCGTGGTCGGGCCACCATTCCTGTTGTAGAAGCTGGCAGAAGTTTTTGGACAGGTGTTGCGAGAGCACATTGCGCAGTAGGCTGTTGCCTTTGTTCTGTTTGCAGTCTTTGAGCCAGGCGAGGGTGTCGATGTCGGGTAGCAGGTCGATGGCGATGCTTTCGCCTTCTTTCCAATAGCTGGAAACTTGCAAGGCCACGGGGCCGCTGATGCCGCGGTGGGTAAATAGCAGGTTCTCACGAAACTCACATTGCTTATTATGCATGCGCACTTCGTGGGCGAGGCCTGAAAGCTCGGAGGTAAATTGCTTCATCTGGTCGGTAAAGGTGAAAGGCACCAGAGCGGCTCGGGTGGGAATTACCTCGAGGCCAAATTGCTGCGCCAGCTCGTAACCAAAACCACTGGCACCCATGGTGGGGATGGACAGGCCACCCGTTGCCACGACCAGCGACTCGCAGCTGAATTTGCCGAACTCACTGCTTAGGGTATAACCGCTTTCGCTTTGGCTGATCTGAGTGATCTCACAATGTGTGCGTAGCTCGACTTTTGCGTTCTGGCATTCCTGCAGCAGCATTTGCAGTATATCTTTGGCGGAGTTATCGCAGAACAGTTCGCCGTGTTTACGTTCGTGATAGGCAATGCCGTAGCGTTCTACCAGGGCAATAAAGTCCCACTGGGTATACCGGGACAGGGCCGATTTGCAGAAGTGCGGGTTGCTGCAGAGGTAGTTCTCGTGGGTGACGAAGTAATTGGTGAAATTACAGCGCCCACCACCCGACATAAGGATTTTTTTGCCGAGTTTATTGGCGCGATCCAATACCAGTACGCGGCGCCCGCGTTGTCCGGCGACACTGGCACACATGAGGCCTGAGGCGCCACCACCGATAACAATGACATCATAGTGTACTGGATTGACCATGGGGCTTGGGCTCAGGCGCCCTGGTCTGCAAAGTGTTGCGTGAAGAGTTCTTTGTTGCCCTGGGCGTCGATGCGCAGTGCCTGAAAGCTGCCTTCCCAGTCACTGAGCACAATGCGTTGTGCAGTTTCACCCTTCACTTCGAGATCGTGAATAGCGGGGCGATGGGTATGGCCATGAATCAGGGTGCGCACGTCGTGCTCGGCCATCACGCGCGGCACTTCTTCGGGCGTGACGTCCATAATGTCTTCGGCTTTTTGACGATTGTTGGCCTTGCTCATGGCGCGAAGCTGTGCCGCCGTGGTTTGGCGATCGGGCAGGGGACGGGCCAGAAAAGTCTTGAGAAAATTAGGATCGCGAATCATGCGGCGAAATTTCATGTAGCTTTCGTCGCGGGTGCACAGGCTATCGCCATGCATCAGCAATACGTCTTCGCCCGCGATGTTGACCACCGTAGGGTCGGGCAACAGAGTAGCGCCAGCGCATTGGCAAAAGTCTTCGCCAATCAGAAAGTCGCGATTACCGTGCATGAGGTAAATGGCGGTGCCTGCTTCGCTGAGTTGCTTGAGGCGGGCGGCGATTTGCTGCTGCAGTGGGGTGTTTTCATCGTCGCCGATCCAGGCCTCGAAAAAATCGCCGAGTATGTACAAAGCTTCCGCTTCGCCCTGAATCTGATCGAGAAAAGACAACAGCGCCCCGGTAATGTCGGGGCGTGTTTCTTCCAGATGGAGATCTGAAATAAAGTACTGCATGGTGTCAGTCAATGCTCTGTTTTATTCCGCTTCGACGATGCTGGCGCTTTCGATTACCACATCGTCAGCTGGTACATCCTGGTGGCCGCCAGCCATCGTGGTTTGCACGTTCTTGATCTTGTTGACCACGTCCATGCCGTCCACCACTTTGCCGAATACGGCATAGCCCCAGCCTTCCATGGTTTCGGCGCTGTGATCGAGAAAGTCGTTATCGGCCACGTTGATGAAGAACTGGGCAGACGCCGAGTGCGGATCCATTGTGCGGGCCATGGCGATGGTGCCAGTCTTATTGCTCAGTCCGTTGTTGGCTTCGTTCTTAATGGGCTCTCGAGTGGACTTTTGCTTCATGCCGGGCTCAAAGCCACCGCCCTGAATCATAAAGTTGCTGATGACGCGGTGAAAGATCAGACCATCGTAAAAACCATCCTTCACATACGTTTCGAAGTTTTTGGCGGTTTCGGGAGCCTTTTCGTGGTCCAGCTCGAGTGTAATGTCGCCAAAGTTGGTTTTCATCAGAATCATGGTGTGTGCCTCAACAGGGTTACAGAATTGCAAGAGGCGGCATTGTAGCGGATTGGTTGTGAAAGCTGAATGCCCTGCTTGTTTCAAAGCGTAGTCGGCGGCAAAAGAAGGCTTTGTTAAGGCAAGACTGCAAATAGGTCATTGAGCTTTCGGAGCGGCTGGCCTATCGTAGCACTATGCGAGTCATTAAATGGAGTGAGCGGTAGCATATGATACTAGACATGGGACACAAGCTATTTTCCCGCGAGAACTGGACACCAGAACCCAGACATTTGCGCCTTTGCAGCAGTAATACCATCAAATTACCCCGCTCACTGCCTTCAGTGACCACAGTCGAAACCTCCGAAGAGGTCGATCCAGAATCTGTAGGGCTCACGCATGAAGGTGTTGAGGCTATCTGGAAAGCCATTGAGGGTGTATACGAAACGGCCACGCACCCAGGTATATCCATCATGATGCGTCGTCGTGGACAGGTGATTATGCACCGCTCCATCGGCCATGCGCAGGGCAATGGTCCGCACTCCACGGCGCGGGACTTTAAAGAATTGATGCGCCCCGATACACCCGTGTGCCTGTTTTCGGCCTCCAAGGCGGTCACGGCCTTTCTGATTCATTTATTGAACGAAGACCGATTGATTGATCTACACGACCCCATCAGCTTTTACGAGCCGGAATTCGGTCAGAATGACAAAAAGAACACCACGATTCATCAGGTGCTGTCGCATCGCAGCGGGATTCCGGGCCTGCCGGAAGGGTTGCCTGTCGACACCCTGTGGGATAACGACACGATCTGGAAGCTGCTCTGTGAAGCGGCACCCAACTCGCCCCGCGGCGACAAGCTGGCCTATCACGCCCTAACGGGAGGCTATATTCTCGAGCGCGTACTGGCCAAGGTGACCGGCAAGAATATTCAGGAATATATCGACGAGCGTCTGCGCAAGCCCATGAAAATGAAGTATTTTCGTTATGGGCTGGAGCAGAAGTATGCGCATTGCGTGGCCGAAAACCATGTGACCGGCATGCGCCCCTTCCCGCCAGTGTCCAATATCATCAAGCGTGCGCTGGGCGGCTCGCTGGATATGGTACAGGAGGTGAGCAACGATCCGCGCTTCATGCAGGCGGTGATTCCTGCTGGCAATATCTATGGCTCTGCTGAAGAGATCTGTAATTTCTTCCAGATGCTGCTTAACGGAGGGGTATGGAACGGGGTAAGAGTATGTGATCCCATGACCGTTCGGCGCTTGACCCATGAATATGCGGCCATTCAGTTCGACCGCACGCTTATGTTGCCGATGCGTTACAGCGCAGGCCTCATGCTGGGGGGCGAGCCCTTTGGGCTGTGGGGGCGGCATAGTGGAGCTGCCTATGGTCACATTGGTCTGATCAACAAACTTTGCTGGGCCGATCCCGAGCGTGATATCTCGGTGGGCCTGCTGACCACGGGTATTCCTATTGTGGCCAACAACATTCCTTCGCTGGCGCGCTTTATGCACCGCATTGACCAGCATGTGCCCAAGGATAAAAAGCTCTCTTCATAAGCGGCTTGCCCTTCCGTAGAACGCGGCCTCTTCGCTATAATGCCGCGTTTTACTCTTTCGGGAAGTCTCGCCAAGCATGTCTGACAACGAAACCGCTAAATCCAGTCATTTTTTACGCACCATTATTGCCGAAGATGTGGCCAACAAACGCCACGACGGTCGCGTGGTGACGCGTTTTCCGCCCGAGCCCAATGGCTATCTGCACATCGGTCATGCCCGCTCCATCTGGCTCAACTTTGGCTTGGCCGAAGAGTTTGGTGGCGAGTGCAACCTGCGCTTTGACGATACCAACCCCGAGAAAGAATCCCAGGAATATATCGATGCGATTCAGGAAGACGTGCGCTGGTTGGGCTATGAATGGGCCGGTGAGGCTAAATTTGCCTCCAGTTACTTCGATACGTTTTACGAGTGGGCCTTGCACCTGATCAAGGAAGGGTTGGCTTATGTATGTCATCTGAGCCCGGAGCAGGCCAGTGAGTACCGCGGCTGGGCCACCAAACCCGGTAAAGAGAGCCCCTACCGTGAGCGCAGTGTAGAAGAAAACCTCGAGTTATTCGAGAAAATGAAAAACGGCGAATTCGCCGAGGGTGAATGTGTATTGCGGGCCAAGATCGATATGGCTTCGCCCAATATGAACCTGCGCGACCCCATCCTGTACCGCATTCGCAAGGTGCGCCATCATCAGACGGGTGACAAGTGGTGCATTTACCCGAGCTATGACTTTGCGCATGGTCAGGAAGATGCCATTGAAGGCGTCACGCATTCTATCTGTACTCTGGAGTTTCAGGCGCATCGCCCTTTGTACGAGTGGTTCATCCAACACCTGCCGGTACCCAGCGAGCCACGCCAGTACGAATTTGGCCGCCTGAATCTCAACTATACGGTCACCAGTAAGCGTAAACTCAAGCAGCTGGTGGACGAAGGCAAGGTATCCGGCTGGGATGACCCCCGCATGCCAACCATTTCGGGTATGCGTCGTCGTGGTTTTACACCGCAAGCCATTCGCAACTTCTGCGATATGATTCCGGTGAGCGGCAAGAACAACAGTGATGTGGACGTGGCGCAACTGGAACATGCGATTCGTGATGATCTGAACCAAAACGCGCCGCGTGCCATGTGCGTGCTGAATCCGCTTAAAGTGGTGATTCAGAACTTTGATCAGAATAATGCCGGTGGCGAAGATGAAGTGATGGCAGCCGATTGCCATCCCAACAAGCCCGAACTGGGCCAGCGCGAACTGCCGTTTACGCGAGAACTGTATATCGACAAAGCGGACTTTACCGAAGACACCACGCTGTCGCGTAAGAAGTTCAAGCGCTTGGTGATGGGCGATTACGTGCGTCTGCGCTCGGCTTACATTATTCGCGCCGATCAAGTAGTGAAAGATGCCGAAGGCGAGGTGGTGGAAGTACTGGCCTCGCTGGTGCCTGATTCAGTGGGGAATAACGTCGAAGGCATCAAGCCGCGCGGTGTAATTCACTGGGTTTCGGCCACGCATAGTGTTGAAGCGGAAATTCGTCTCTATGACCGCCTGTTCAATCATCCTAACCCCGATGCCGGTGAAGCCGATTTTCTCACCCATTTAAACGAAAACAGCTTCGAGCTGGTGCGTGGTGTGGTAGAGCCGGATCTGGCCAATGCCAAAGCCGAAGATGCTTTCCAGTTTGAGCGCGAGGGCTATTTTGTTGCCGACCGTTATGATCACAAGTCGGGTCATCCGGTGTTTAATCGCACCATTGGTCTGAAAGACGTGTGGAGCAATAAAGCCTAATGAGTATCAGCATTTTTAATAGCCTGAGCGGCAAGAAAGAAATCTTCACGCCCATCGAAGCCAACAAGGTGCGCATGTATGTGTGCGGTATGACCGTATACGACTACTGCCACATTGGCCATGCTCGTGTGATGGTGGGTTTTGATGTAATCACCCGTTATCTGCGTCATCGCGGTTATGAGGTGACCTACGTGCGTAATATCACCGACGTGGACGACAAGATCTTCCGTCGTGCTGGCGAAAACGGTGAGCACTTCGCGGCGCTGACCGATCGCTTTATTGCCGCCATGCACGAAGACGAAAAAGCGCTGGGTAATATTGCGCCCGATCAGGAACCCCGTGCCACGGCGCACATGGGCGATATTATTGCGCTGATCGAAACGCTGATCGAAAAAGGCTTTGCGTACGCGGCTGATAACGGCGATGTGTACTACGCCGTGCGCGAATTTGCCGACTACGGCAAGCTCAGCAAAAAGAATATTGAAGACTTGATCACTGGTGCCAGTGAACGTGTGGATGCCGGTGAAGCCAAGCGTGATCCCTTGGACTTTGCCCTCTGGAAAGCCGCCAAAGAAGGCGAAGAAAGCTGGGATTCGCCTTGGGGGCAAGGCCGCCCCGGCTGGCATATCGAATGCTCCGCCATGTCCACCTGCTGCCTGGGTGAAACCTTTGATATTCATGGCGGTGGCCCGGATCTTAAATTCCCACATCATGAAAACGAAATTGCCCAATCCGAAGCGGCCACTGGCAAGGATTACGTCAACTACTGGATGCATGCCGGTGCGGTGCGGGTAAATAAAGAGAAGATGTCCAAATCGCTGGGCAACTTTTTTACCATTCGCGAAGTACTCGAAAAGTACCCGGCCGAAGTGGTGCGTTACTTTTTGATCTCCAGCCATTATCGCAGTCAGGTGGATTATTCCGAAGACAGTCTGAGCGAAGCGAAAGCCTCCCTGGATCGTTTTTACCACGCCCTGCGCGGAGCGCCAGAAGGTGGTGTAGCCATCGACAGCTATCGCGAGCGATTCAAGGCAGCCATGGATGACGACTTTAATACCGCGGGTGCCCTGTCGGTGATGTTTGAAGTGGTCAAAGAGCTGAATCTGGCACGTAAAAATGCCGCACCCGAGGCTGCTGACTTAATAGCAACGCTGCGCGAGTTGGCGGATGTATTGGGTGTATTGCAAACCGATCCCGACGCCTACTTTAAAGCCGGTGCCGAGCAAGCTGACGGCGTGAGTGACGATGAAATCGAAGCCCTGATTAACGAGCGCTGGACCGCGCGTCAGGAAAAGAACTGGGCTGAGTCTGATCGCATTCGTGATTTACTGGCCGAGCAGGGTATTGTGCTGGACGATAGCCGCGAAGGAACGACCTGGCGGCGGAAGTAGTTTTTTAAGTCGGACGTCTGGGGTCGGACGTCTGACGCTAAAACTATAGGAGTAGCGACCCGATTTGGATGCGTGTTCTGCATTCCGTCGATTCCGCTTTCTCTCTGTCATTTCTGCTTTCTCTCCGTCATTTTCGCGAAGGCGGAAACCCATGGGTTTCGACGAAGGGCTCCCGCCTGCGCGGGAGCGACGAGAGGGGGGATTGCGCTGTGCAGTAGTCCGATATCATTAGACACCCGACTTCAGACGTCCGACGTC